>CAMJIC010000010.1 GCA_946405675.1 uncultured Clostridia bacterium | reverse complement strand
ATCATTATCGCAGTCCACGCGCAGCTCCTTCAGGTACTGGAAATGTCCGCTGGTCAGTCCCTTCACCCACAGCTCCTGCCGGGATCTTGACCAATAGGTCATGACACCGGTCCTGAGCGTCTTCTCGTAGGCTTCCTGATTCATATAGGCGACCATCAGAACCTCTTCGTTCCGGTAATCCTGGACGACGACAGGGATCAGTCCGTTTTCTCCCTTGTGAAGGTCTTCCCAGGAAAATGCGCTTTCAAACAGATTGACCGTCATGCCGTCTTCTTTCATCAGCGCCTTCAGTCCCATCAGGTCCGCGTCTTCTTTCTGGGTAAATTCACCGCCGATTCCCTCCAGGCGGCTGTCTGCGAAGCGCAGGCGCTGCGCGTGTTCAGAGAGATCCGCCTTTTCAAGGATCGCACTCACGTGAAATTCCGGTATGTGCGCCTGCCTCACGTCTGATGATGCGCGCACCTGCTCTGTGCCGGATGACGGCTGCTCCTGCTCTGCGCTGGCGGCCTCCTGCGTCAGTGCCGCCAGGTCAGCCGCTTCGATCCCTTCCTCAAGCTCCTGCCCGAGAATGATCAGATCCTGTGCGTACTGCCTGATCAGGGTAAGCTGCTCCGGCTGCAGGCTTTGAAGCTCGCTCAAGAGGGCGCAGACAGCGATCTTCTCCCGCCCGAAGCGTTTGGACACTTCTTCGAGCATCTGAAGGTTGGATGGCTTCGCTGCGTTCAGGACAGCCTTCCTGCATCCGGCATAAAGGATCTTTTTGACATCCTCCACGCGCCTGACATTGCCCGCGCCCCACATCGGAACATCGGACAGGCGGGCCATCCTGCGCATCAGTGTCAGCGACCTGTCGTGTTCCTCATCCGAATCCGACTGGTCGAATATCATCAATACATCAGATCCTCTGTTGGAGTAGTCCTCTGCAGCCATCACCGCATCTGCAATGGTAAAGTCAGAGGCATCGGTCAGCGACGAGACAGCCTTCCCTTTGTTCAGATAGATCGGCGTGATCAGTTTCCTGCGCATATATTCCAATTCCCTTTCTGTGATTCCGTGCTGAATCCCCAGGCCACCTTCGGATCTGTTCAGAGATTATTTATGATCTTGCCTGCCATTTGCTCCGATTCCACAGGTCAAGATCCGGTTACATCGTTGCCTCTTCCAGAATGGAATGAGGTCAGATAACGCCCTTTGTGGAGAGGACATCCGTGATACGGGGATCCAGCTGCGTTGCCATGTCAAGGGCTTTCCCGAATGCCTTGAACATTGCCTCGCACATATGATGGTCATTTCCCGGAGTGATCACCTTCAGATGAAGGTTCATCATGGCACCGTAGCTGACGGCGTAGAAGAATTCCCTTACCATCTGGGTGGACATGCCGCCCATCTTCTCTCCCTGGAAGGCAGCGTCGTACGAGAAATACGGGCGGCCGCAAAGATCCAGTGCACAGAGCACCAGCGCTTCATCCATCGGCAGGATCCTGCTCCCGTAACGGGCAATCCCCTTCTTGTCTCCGACGGCCTTCGCAATCGCCTGTCCCAGCACGATCCCGGTATCTTCGATCGTGTGATGGTCATCCACCTGGAGGTCTCCGTCGCATTTTACTGACAGGTCAAAAAGGCCATGCCTCGCAAAGCCGTCCAGCATGTGGTCGAAAAAAGCGATGCCGGTGTCCAGCTGGGTGATCCCGGAGCCATCCAGGTTCAGCTGGATCTCGATGCTTGTCTCAGAGGTATAACGTTCCATTTCAGCAACCCTGGCCATGTCCGATCCTCCTGTCCTTCTTTCAATTTACTCCGCATCAAAACGGACTGCGACGGAATTCGCGTGGGCAGTAAGCTCCTCCGCCTTCGCGAATGCTTCAATGTCCTCATGGACTGCGCGCAATGCTTCTTCCGAGTAGTAGATTACACTGGATTTCTTTACAAAGTCATCCACGCCAAGGGGGCTGAAGAACCGGGCGGTTCCGTTTGTCGGCAGGATGTGGTTCGGCCCGGCATAGTAATCTCCCAGCGGTTCGCTGGAGTATCCGCCGAGGAACATCGCACCGGCGTTGTGCACCCTGGTCATCGTATCGAACGGATTCGATGTAACAATTTCCAGATGCTCCGGGGCGATCTCGTCCACGGTCCTGATCCCATCCGCAAGGGAATCCACAAGAAGGATGTATCCATAGTTGTCCAGGGATTTCCTGATGATGTCAGCCCTTGAAAGCGTCTCGAGAAATTGATCGATTTCTCGAGACACGTCCTGCGCAAGCTTTGGCGAGGTCGTCACAAGGATCGCGGATGCCAGCTCATCGTGCTCGGCCTGGCTGAGCAGGTCAGCGGCGACAAAGCGGGCCTTCGCCGTCTCATCCGCAAGAACGGTGATCTCGCTGGGTCCGGCGATGGAATCGATCCCCACAAATCCATAGACTGCCTTTTTGGCAAGGGCGACAAAGATATTGCCAGGTCCGACAATCTTGTCAACCTTCGGGATGGACTCGGTGCCGTGGGCAAGGGCAGCGACCGCCTGCGCGCCGCCCACCTTGAAGATCCTGTCAACGCCGGCCTCCCTGGCTGCAACCAGGGTGTTCGGGTTCACCGCTCCTCCGCGGCACGGGGTGGTCATGATGATCTCCTTCACCCCTGCCACCTTCGCCGGAACCACGTTCATCAGCACGGAGGACGGGTATACCGCCTTTCCGCCCGGGACATATACACCGACCCGGGATAAGGGGCTGACCTTCTGCCCCAGCAGGATCCCGTTTTCCTGAGAGTCAAACCAGGAGTATCTTTTCTGCTTTTCGTGATATGCGCGGATGTTGGCCAGGGCTCTTCTGATCACCGCAAGAAGCTCCGGATCCACTTTCCGGTAAGCGTCATCAATCTCTTCCGGCGTCACCTGGACGGTATCCCTGGTGAGGGTGATATGGTCAAACTTTTCAGTGTACTCGAACAGAGCCTGATCCTTCCTGCTGCGCACATTTTCCACGATCTCATTGACCGTATCCTCATATGCAGAATACTGGTTCGGGCTCCGCTTCAGGAGCGTGGTCAGTAGGTCGTTTCTGGTTTCCTCGGTCAGTTTTATGATTTTCATGGGTGTTATTCTCTCTATCTTCCTGATGGGCTTTCCCTTTTTTCCTGATTGGATTATGCCTTCTCTATCTTGCAGCTGTGGCGCTTGAATTCCGAAGTGATGCAGACAGCAGGCCTGCAGTTCTTTGCTCCTGATACCCGGCGTCAGACGAAACCGACCCTCAAACTTCATAGCCATTTGAAGGCTTTGCTTTCCGGAACGCAGATCGGTTTTCTTTGGCATGTACTATAGCAACTGATACATGAAGATACAATCCTCATCATACTGAGGCTTCAGTCTTTTATGCAATTCTTCCTCTGACTGTTCATCCAGTCTGGCAAAACCGTATTCCCCATATCTCTCAATCAGTTTTTCTACAGGCAGCGCAAAGATGTATATCAATCTCACGCCAATTCTCCTTGCCGCATCCTCGATAATGGGATGAACAAAATCTGTAAAAATTACTTTTCCCAGACCTCTTAGATTAGGATGCCTTTGCAGATACCTGTAATTCACAGCAAAATCAGCCATCTCCACGCCAGGCAAAGTGTCAAAAATAATCCCTTCTTCCGTTACTACCTCGTTCAGGGAGATAAGACCTGCCTTTAGCGAAAAATACCCTGCAAGTTCATCGGAACGGATATCACGTATCACATAAGATCGCATATTTCCTTCATCTTCATCAGAAAATGCATAATACTGAAGATAATTTACCAACCCATTCCCGGTTGGATCCTTCACAGAAAAGCTTTTGATGTCATGCTCATCCCTAACGGATTCTCCAAGATGGCAGCAACTAAACAATTCATTCTTCAGTACCGGTTCCGGCATCTTCTCTCTCTCTTTCTTCTATCATTTCTTTTAGTAACGCTTCACTTTCAGCCTTCATTTTCGCCCGGTCAGGTGCTGGTGTAGCAAGGATTTTCTTAAATATAGCTTTTCCCAGATCTTCTGGCAAATTTGTCAGGCACGGTTTTCCATATCTTATTGCATTAACCATTATTGCACCTCCAATCTGATGTGACTGATAATATTTTACCTTACAGAAGATTCCTTATCAACTATAGTCTTTCTGAATTCTCTGTGAAATCTGCAATGGACTCTTCTATGCCCCTTTACACACTTTTTTCATTACTCTGTATGAAAAACATGGACTTATGTTTAAGTCCATGTTCCCGTAAATGCTCATTCCATCAAGCTTTATTGATCCTCATGGAGAATTATGGATTTATGAATTGAGGGCTGCCTCATCGTTGTAGGTCCGGTTCGATGTCCTGTTGTGGAATTCTTCCAATAACTCAGCGACCTGGTCTGCATCCTCATTCCATGTAGCCTTTAGTATTTTCCGGGAATCCTCAAATTGCCTGAAAGCTCCGTCCCACTCGCTGCTCTTTGTAGATACTTTGAATTCATCCAGAATTTCACGGTTTGGGATGAAAACCTCATTTTCCTGGACATCATAACCCAGGTAACCCAGATGGATCAAAAGAGATAATACGTCATCTCTTCCGTGGAACGTGGTCATATCATTCTGATAAGTGGATGGATCGATCTTTACTCTGCCACCATCCATCAGCAAGACGACTGCATCCTTCAGACCATCATAATCTTTCCGGATATATTCTGCCAAAGCTTCATATGTTTCCGTATCATTCCAGTAGTCTTTGATCATCCCTGTGATCATTGCTTCCACGACAGAAAGGGGGCTGTACAACGCATAGCGGTTCGCTGCAGGCGGCAGGCCTGTGGCCCTTTGTTCCTGATGCCCGGGGTCCGGCGGAACCGTATCGCAAACCTCATAACCGTCATACCATGCCTTGACCATCTCATAGTCACGGCCATACTGCCCGCACAGCATCTTCACTTCTTCTTCCGTAAAGCCTGTATATCGTGCCATCTGCCTGGGAAAAATCATGGAATACTCAGTAAACATATTCAATGCTGAGTGTTTTCCATACTTTTTGATCGGCAGAATGCCTGTCATGTAAGCCAGTGCGATATGGTAATTGTCCTTGATCAGGTCACGCAGGAAATCCAGATATTCCCTTTGCCCGTCTTTGTCGCTTATCCGCTCCCTGAACACAGCATCCCATTCATCAATGACGATCACGACCTGTCTGTTGTTCTCTGAATACACCTCTTCAATCGTCTGGATCAGATCGTCCTCAGCAAAGCACTCCGTTTCAGGATATTTCTTTCGAATCTCTCTGACCACAAGCCTCTGCAGATTTCCGAGTGCTTCCTGAACCGTCTTATTCTTCTTGAAAAACCTTGTCATCACCAATCGGATGACGTCAAATGCGCCAAGGTACGTATCCCATTGGAGTTCTTTTCCGGATGCTTTCAACGGCTGGCTCAAGGAGAGTTTTCTTTGCAGGAACAGACTGCGGCTGTCCGCTTCACGGTCATAATAGGCACAGATCATGTCTGCCGCCATGGTCTTCCCAAACCTGCGGGGACGGGAAACGCTGACATATCTTTGCTGCGTGTTCACTACTGTATTGAGATACCGGATCATCTGTGTTTTATCCACAAAGATTTCAGAATTCACAGCCATCTGAAAGCTCTGCTTACCAGGATTCAGATAGGTTCCCATCTCATGTTCTCCTTATGCTGCTTATTTACGCTTCAGCTGCCATGCAGCGCGGCATTCATCTCACTCAGCAGCTTTGTGATGCGCTCATTCTCCATCCGCATGCTGACCGGATTGACGACCACGCGTGCGGAAAGCGGGCATACCTCTTCGAGGACCTTCAGGCCATTTTCCCGAAGGGTAGACCCGGTCTCAACAATATCCACAATGACCTCCGCAAGGCCGACGATGGGTGCCAGCTCAATCGAGCCGTTCAGCTTGATGATCTCAACGGTCTGATTCTTTGTGTCGTTGAAATAGTCCCTTGCGATCTTCGGATACTTGGTGGCGACCCGGATCTGCTCCTGTCCGTTCAAAAGGCGCGCGGCGTCTTCGGGGCCTGCAACGCACATGCGGCACTTCCCGAAGCCAAGGTCAAGGACCTCATAGATCTTCCTGCCTTCCTCCATGATCGTATCCTCCCCGACCACCCCCAGGTCTGCCGCGCCGTACTCGACATAGGTCGGGACATCAGGGCCTTTCGCAAGAAAGAACTTCAGGCCGTATTCCTCATTCACAAAGATCAGCTTCCTTGTGTCCGGGTCACGCATCTCTTCGCAGGAGATGCCGATCTTTTCCATCAGATTCATGGTCTGCCTGGCCAGGCGGCCTTTCGTCAGTGCGGCTGTCAGATATCTCATTGTTTTCTGTATCCTTGTCTATCCTTTGTTTTCGGCCTCACCCGCTGACCGGTCCGCTGGCAGGGGTGTGGCTTGTTCCGCTGCATTTACGAATGCTCCAGCACCATCTCCACGCTCTTTCCCTCTGCACGGAGCCTGGCGGCTTCCTGGTGTGCCTTCTCGCGTTCCTGTGCCCGGTAAGTGATCACAATCCGCTCCGGCCCGGCTTCCACTGCAATCTTCTGCCGCTGCAATGCGTTCATCAGGTTTCCGATCACGACAACGAAGCCGGCGGATGGCGCGTCTTTCCCGAAATGCCCCAGCAGTGTGTCATACCGTCCGCCCTTCACGACAGCATCCCCGGTTCCATAAGTGTATCCTCTGAAGATCACTCCTGTGTAATACATGTAGCTCGAAAGCATGCCGAAGTCAAAGCTGGCGTGCCGCTCGAGCCGGTAGATCTTCAGAAGCTTCAGGATGTCCATCAGACGGCACACCGCTTTTTGCGCCTTCAATCCTTCGGTGAGGGAAAATGCTTCCTCCAGCATCTTTCCGGTTCCGTTCATGGATGTGAGCTGCGTCAGGATCGTGCGGATCCTGGGATCCATCCCGATCCCCGAAAGCAGCTGCTCAACGCCGAACGGGTTGTGGTTATGGATCAGGATGCGAAGCTTTTCTTCTGTCTGCGCGTCCAGCCCGGCTTCCTCCACAAGGCTCTCATAGAAGCCCGCGTGCCCGATGCTGATCTGGAAGTCTGTCAGCCCGCAGCAAAGGAGCATGGAGGTTGCCATGGCAATGATCTCCGCGTCTGCGTCCACTGCCCCTTCTCCGATCAGCTCGGCGCCGATCTCCGTATTCTCCTTCAGCCTTCCCCGGTGCTCCTGATGGTTCACGAATGTCCTGCCCAGGTAGCACAGGCGGACAGGCTTCTCCGATACCGGGAAATAACGGCTCGCAGCCCTTGCTATGGAAGGTGTAAAGTCCGGCCTCAGGACCAGGGTATTCCCCTCCCGGTCAAAAAACTTGTAAAGATCCTTGGACGGGATCGTCCCAACATCGCTTCCGAACACATCAAAGAATTCAAAGGTCGGCGTTTCGATGTCCCGGTATCCGTAGGAGGCAAGCACCTGATGCAGCTTATGCTCCAGGATCTGCTTACGCTCGCACTCATCACCATAGATGTCCCTGACACCTTCCGGGGTATGTAGTATTTTCTGATTCATCGCTTTTTTGCTTTCTGTTTTGTTGTTTCCAGGCGCTTCCCGCTCTCATGTCCCTCATCGTTTTATGATCCGCTGCCTGCGGCAGATCCAATTATCTTGTCTTATTATGCTTTATCGTGCTAAAGCATTAAACTTTCGTTATCTTACCCAAGATGACGATTGCTGTCAACCCGACCCGGATCTGCCACCTGCTCATTCCTGCGCCCATGGATGGCGTTCCAGGTCGATCTGCAGCGTATCAAGGTATGGAAGCAGGATTCCGTGCCTGTTCGGCCAGATCCGGAGAGTGGTATCAATCTCATCAAACGGGATCGATTTTCTTCCGTTGTCCTGCGCACGTTTCCAGGCGCGGTCCAGGTCACAGAACGGCATATAGTAGAATTCATCACGGGAGGAATAGAAGATCAGGAGAAATGCAAGTCCCATCTGCTGTTCAAAGCATCGCATGAATTCCACCTGATGCTCATGGACGTTCTGGAGGCTGAAGGTATTGCTCTTTGTCTCCTTTGCGTCAAAGCATACAGGGACGCCCTGCACGGCTCCGATATAGTCCACCGTGGATTTCTGCCCGAAATACGCAAGGGTGATATGCCTGGATTCCTTATCGATGTCGATCGGGGTGATCGGAGTCGGAACTTTCTGGATCAGGGCGAGCTTCTTCTCCCGGTACTGGTCGTTGGTGCGGTTGATCAGGTCTTCGAGGGTGCTTCCCCGGAGGCCTCTTGAATTCCATGTTGCCATTTTACCCTTTACCGTAACTACTCAGGACAGCCCCAGGCACTTGCTGCTGAGGGCGTATAAAATGTATATCAGGTGTCACCGGGCACGCAATGCCATCCGCTGCAGATACGTACGGGATGACCCAATGTTCTCAGCCTTGAGGATGCGGCGAAAGTCTTCCGGGAGCTTTGCGGTGAATTCCCTTCCGCGCAGGTAGCCCAGGGCACCGTCCTCTTTGGTAAATGCGATCCTGCCCGCGTGCAGCAGCTGCCTGCGGAGCCCGTATTCCCTCGCGAAATATTCGTTCCTGCGCCTGCTGCCGTATTTGGGATCCCCGACGATGGGGTGGCCTGTGGATGCCAGGTGCGCCCGGATCTGATGCGTCCGTCCGGTAATCAGTTCAATCTCCAGGAGGGTCAGGGCATGCTGCATGTCACCGTCCGTGCGATGGCCTGCCGGAACATACCGGGTGCGGATCAGGTGCCCTGCACCGGCGGATGGAATCGTCCCTCCGGACAGCACAGCCTCCCCGGGCGGCACCGTCTCACCAGGCATCATCGTCTCTCCGGGCAGCACCGTCTCACCAGGCATCATCGTCTCTCCGGAAGGCACTCCGGCCGGACATGGATAGACCTTCACCTGGTTGGCCGATTCGTTCTTCACCAGCATGGCCTCGATGGTCCTGGCCTCTTCCACGTTCCCAAGCACCAGCGCCTGATAATATTTGTGAATGCTACGCTCCCGGAACATCCGGGAAAGCTCCTGGAGAGCCGCGGTCGTCTTTCCAACAGCCACGATCCCGCTGGTATTGCGGTCAAGCCGATTGCAGACGGATGGACGGAAGGAGGAAAGGTTTTCCGTACGGATAGCTCCGGATGCCAGGAGGTAGCCGATCGCGTATTCATTGAGCGACACATCATCCGGCTCCGATTTCTGGGACAGCATGCCGGCAGGCTTGTTGACCAGAAGGATCTGTTCATCCTCGTAGACGATTTCAAGCGACGTGACCGGCCAGGCTCCAGGGCTTAACCGGTCTTCCGACGTGAACTTTTCCAGTGTTTCCTCAGCAAAATAAATACGGATCACATCTCCCTGTCCGAGCTTTTCCTTCCCATCCGCCTTGTGCCCGTTCAGGGTGATGTTCTTTTTCCGAAGCATCTTGTACAGGAATCCGGGGGTGGCTTTGGAAAGGTATTTCTGCAGCACGCGGTCAAGCCGCTGCCCTTCCTCGAGGGTGGTTATGGTGATTTCTTTCATCCGGGGATGTCCTCTTCAAATCAGGCCGGGGCGGATTGAAATGCCATCCCCAGGCCAGTGTCCCGTCTCAATGATGATTGCAGGGAGGTCAGCCTGGCAGGCAAGCCGGTTTCATTCAGATCGAGATATTCTTAATGACCCGGAGCACGCCTTCATCCCGGGTCTCTCCCTGATGCTGCTCGTCAGGCGTGTAACGAAGGCCTTCACGGTATTTTTCCGGGTCGGAGGCAAGCTGCGTGATCCGCTCCTGATACTGGTCGAATTTACGGAAGATCTTGAAGGAGGGATTGCCGAATCCATTTCCATGCAGGATCTTCCGGACGTGGGTCTCCATGAATTCAAATTTTCCTTTCTCCGTGCTGGCGTATGCCGCGATATTGTTGCCGCATACCACCACCGCGTCGAGAGGAAGCCGCCCTTCATAGGCGGTGACGCACAGCTCATAGCCATGGGTCAGGTCGCCCGCAATCTGCTCCGTCACCTCCACTACCCTGGGGTCAATGTTCTTCTGAAGCAGGATCATTACCATCTGGACAGCCCATTTCGCTGCAGGAAGGACGCCAAGAATCGCAACGAGCGTGAAGAGGTTCTTCCTTGTTCCGGTCATGATCAGGCCAGTGAAGAAAATCAGGAGGCTGAGTCCGAACAGAAACGCGACAATCGCGACTCTGCGTTTTTTCTCATAGGCGTAGTAGCCATAATCTCCCTTCACCGGATGCTTCTTTTTCTTCTTTTCCTTTTCCAAGCTCATTTCCTGCCTTCTGCTTTGTGACTCGTACGGTATCCGGTTCCATATGCTTTCTGCTTTGTTCGTGAACCGTTTTTTTCTTCCACTCTCTGCTTCGCCCGTGAACCGTTCTTTTCTTCTGCTCTCTGCTTCGCCCGTGAACCGTTCTTTTCTTCTGCTCGCTGCTTCGCCCGTGAACCATTCTTTTTGTCCACTTCATGTTTCGTTCGTGAACCGTTCTTTCCGTCCACTCTCTGCTTCGTCCGTGAACCGCTCTTTCCGTATGCCCCTTCCCGGCCTGCCTCCTGTCTGCCGCCTGCGGGGCGGATGAGGCACTTTGGGCCGTATCCGATCAGATCCTCCCGATGGGCTCGTTTCAATGCCTCCTCCACCAGGGGGCGCAGCTTCGGATCCCGGAACTGCATGAGAGCCCTCTGCATCGCTTTCTCGCGGGGGTCCCTGGGAATATAGACCTTCTTCATGCTCCCGAGGTCATTTCCCTGAAGCGTCCTGGGATCCACGCCGGTATAGTACATGACCGTTGACAGCGTGGAGGGCGTGGGATAAAAATCCTGCACCTGCTCAGGCTGATGGTGGATGTCACGCAGATACTCCGCCAGCTCAATCGCGTCCTTCATGGTACAGCCCGGATGGGAGCTGATCAGATAAGGCACCAGGTACTGGTCCATCCCGCAGGCGCGGTTCATCTGATTATAACGCCGGGCAAATGCGGTGTAAACGCTGTGGGGCGGTTTCCCCAGCATACGCAGCACGCCCTCCGATACATGCTCCGGCGCGACCTTCAGCTGCCCGGAGATGTGATGCTGCACCAGCTCCCTGAGGAAGGAGTCATCCTCGTCCAGCATCACATAATCGAAGCGGATGCCTGAACGGACAAACACCTTTTTCACGCCCTCCAGCTTCCGCAGCTTCTGCAAAAGCGCCGTATAATCACTGTGATCCACCACCAGGTTCGGGCATGGGCGCGGAAACAGGCACT
Organism: uncultured Clostridia bacterium; assembly: GCA_946405675.1. Classification (GTDB taxonomy): domain Bacteria; phylum Bacillota; class Clostridia; order Lachnospirales; family Lachnospiraceae; genus Porcincola. Next base: position 12,895 of record CAMJIC010000010.1, on the reverse strand, counting down.
GCCTGTCCTTGCACGTTCCCCGTTTCAGCTGCTTTTGGCACGATGGCTGGTGGAAATTCGCGGTAGGCCCGCCGACGTCGTGGATGTATCCCTTAAACTCCGGATCCCGGGTCAGAAGCTTTGCTTCCTTCAGGACCGATTCATCGCTTCTTACCTGGATGATCCGCCCCTGGTGGAAGTTCAGCGCGCAGAAATTGCATGCGCCGAAGCATCCTCTGTTCGAGGTAATGGAAAACTTCACTTCGGAAAAAGCCGGAATCCCGCCTGCCTTCTCATAGTCAGGGTGCCAGTCCCTGGCATAGGGAAGGTCGTATATGTCATCCATCTCCTGCGTGGTAAGCGGCCTGGCCGGAGGGTTCTGGACCACATATACGGTTCCGTAAGGCTCGATGAGTGTCCTGGCGTTAAACGGATCTGTATTCCGGTACTGCTCATAGAAGCTCATTGCGTAGTACAGGCGGTTCTCCTGCATCTTCGCGTAATCCGGAAGCAGGATGCAGTCACGCACGCCGCTGATGTCCTTTGTCCTGTAGCAGGTTCCGGCGATAAAAGTCAGGTCATGCACCTTCAGCCCCGCATCCAACGCCTGCGCGATCTCCAGAATCGAGTGCTCCCCCATTCCATAGGAAATGAGATCGGCGCCGCAGTCCATGAGCAGGGATCTTCGCAGGCTGTCGCTCCAATAGTCATAATGCGCCATCCGCCTGAGGGATGCTTCGATCCCGCCCACTATGATCGGTGTCTTCTTATAGACAGAGCGGATCAGATTGCAGTATACCATCGCAGCCCGGTCCGGGCGAAGCCCCATCACGCCGCCCGGGCTGTAGGCATCCATTTTTCTGCGCTTTTTCGAGACGGAATAATGGTTCACCATGGAGTCCATGTTTCCGGCAGAGACCAGGAACCCAAGGCGGGGTTCTCCGAATACCGTGACGCTGGAGGGATCCTTCCAGTCAGGCTGCGCCAGGATGCAGACCTGGAACCCATGTCGCTCCAGCATCCGCGACAGGATCGCAGGGCCGAAGGACGGATGATCCACATAGGCATCCCCGGTCACAAATACAAAGTCCGGCTGCAGGATCCCTCTCTCTTCCATGTCCCTGCGCGTGACAGGAAGAAACTGCTCCCTGCTTCGGGTCTTCCGCTTCTCCTTATCCATTCCCACTGTCTTTTATGCCTTCCTGAATCCTGAAAGAATCCTCTTCAACCTCTTTTGCATTCATATCCTGAGGAATCCCTCTCAAGCTTTTTGCCTTCCTGTATCCTGTACAGAATGCTTCAGTCTCTATTCTCTTCCGCTGCGCTGCCTTTCCCCAGCAGCATCATCTCTTCTTCCGTCAGAGGCCTCCATTCACCTGGCGAAAGCGACGGATCCAGCGCAAGGCCTCCCATGGCGATCCGCTTCAGGAAACGCACCTCCCTGCCGAACGCGCCGAACATGCGCTTGATCTGATGGAACTTACCCTCCGTGATGGAAATGACTGCGCAGCATTCGTCCTGACCGCATCTTGCATAATCCTCCGGCCGGATCGATGCAGCATGTGCTGATATAGCATATTCTGATGTATCATATTCTGACACGGAATATTCTGATACAGCATATTCCGATACGGCATATTCTGATACGGCATAATCTTCGGGAGCCGTAAGGAAGCAAAGTCCTGCGGGAAGGGTATCCCTCTTCTCCCCGATATCGAACCCCTCACGAAAATGCCGGACAAGGGACTGATCCGGCGCTCCGCTGATCACTGCGAAATAGGTCTTGCTGACATGCCTTTTCGGAGAGAGCAGCCCGTGGGACAGTGCGCCGTCCGTGGTCAGCAGAAGCAGACCTTCCGTATCCTTGTCAAGCCTGCCCACCGGGAACAGCTTCCCCGCCCAGGGCTCCCGGATCAGGTCTGTCACTGTCTGAAAATGCGCATCCTTTGTCGCGCTCACGACTCCGGCCGGCTTGTTCAGCATCAGCGTCGGGATCACTGCGGGGCGGACACGCTGTCCGTCCGTCAGCACCTCGTCCGTATCCGGATCGACCTTAAGATCAGCCGACTTTGCAGCGGATCCGTTGACCAGAACCCTGCCGGAGCGGATCATCTTCTTGACATCCGAGCGTGAACCAAGGCCAGCCTCCGTCAGGTATTTATCCAGCCTGGTCTGTTCCTTCCTTTGTGGTGCGTTCATTCTTGTCTGATCCATCCGGTCCTGTCTGACTCATATGAGCCTGCCTGATCCATCTGTTCCTGCCTGATCCATCCGGTCCGTCCATTGAGAGCGTGGCTGCCACCGCCTGCTCCCGTTCATTCAGAAAGAAAAACCGCCTGTATGTCTCCTGCTCCGCAGGAAGACCACATCGCACAAACAAGGGCATCTGTACGTGTACGACAGACGCCCCCGGGTTACTCTATGTATGCTGCGATTCCGTCTTCAGCGAAGAACAAAATGCCATTCAAGTTACATTCAGGTTAATTGCTTACTGATCTTTCTCCGCACTGCCTGTGCAGAGCGTCATCCTCACGCTGTCTCTTCCTTGCCGCAGAGCGCCATCCTCACTCTGTCTCTTCCTTGTCGGCGTCATCCGTCAGGCCCGTGTCCGTGCTCTGGGGTTCCTTCCCGTAGCTGACACTCGGGGCGATCTGCGGGGAAAGCTCCCTGCGGTTCTTGACGACGATATCATAACAGCTTTGGATCGAATTGATAAAGTTGGAATATCTGGTGCCTGCGGAATCAAGCGTATGCGCCATGATCTTCTCCAGGTTATCCAGCATCTCATCCGTATACGCAATTGCGCTCATGCGGATGTTGTTTGAATCGTTCGTGGCGTTGTCAACGATCTCCTGCGCCTGCTGATTGGTCTGCTCGATCAGTCGGTTGGACTGTTCGAGCGCCTTCTGCATGACCTCGCTCTCGCTTACGATCCGGTCAGCCTTCGTCTGGGCATCGGCAATGATCTGATCCGCCTTCTGCTGCGCATCCGCAAGGATGGCATCCTTGTTGCTGATGATCTTCTGGTAACGCTTGATCTCATCCGGTGTCTTCATGCGAAGCTCCCGGAGCATCTCTTCCAGCTCTTCCTTGTTGACTACAATCTTTGTTGATGAAAGCGCCTGAAACTTGCAACCATCAATATACTCTTCGATCTCTTCGATAATCTGTTCGATCCTGCTGGCCATAATGCACTCCTTACTATGCCTGCGGCATCCCGCACGCACTCTCCCTTATCACTATATGCTCCCCCAAAAAGTACCTGATGTACCGTCGGACTCAGTGCCTGAACGATACCAAACGGCAATGAACGAAAAACCATAACTGTTCAGAACCTGTCCTGAACTGTTATGAAAAACATCGTACCTTCCACCTGCCTTGCATTCCCTCAGATTCAGCTGTAACGATCCCTTATCTTTTCTTCCACTGCCCTCGCAACGGATTCCGGAACGAACTTCGTGATGTCTCCCCCGTACGAAGCCACTTCCCTCACCGTTGTACTGCTCAGATACGCGTACTCCAGATTCGTGGCAAAAAAGATCGTATCAACCCCAGGTGCCATGATCCGGTTCGTCTGCGCCATCTGCAATTCATAATCAAAATCTGTGATTGCCCGCAGGCCGCGGATGATGAATCCGGCGCCCTGCTCCCTTGCGAAATCTACCAGAAGTCCATGGAATGATTCCACCCGGACATTCGGATAATCCTTCGTTATAATCTTTAACATCTTAACACGTTCTTCTACAGAAAACAACGCAATTTTCGCGTGATTCTCCAGCACGGCCACGACCAGTTCATCCACAGTCTGTGATGCTCTTTGCATGATGTCAAGATGCCCGAACGTAACCGGGTCAAAGCTTCCCGGATAGATCGCTATTCTGGACAACTACACTCCTCCTTACAAATACATGGCGGTTTGAGCCGTACCGCTTATCCCGGCTCATCTCCAATCCAAGCGCCGGCAGATACGAAAAATCCGTATCCGCGCCTGCCTCGATCAGGATGAGCGTATCCTCATCCGCAATGGTGCTCTCCCTGAGGATTTCAAGGATCCTCCGCTCCAGCTCATGGCTGTAGGGGGGATCCATAAAGATCACGTCAAAGGGCTTCTCCCCATCCATGGACGCAACAGCCCTGACAGCATCCATCCCCAGGACCCTGGCCCGTTCCTCCAGATGGGTGAACCGAAGGTTCTCCCGGATCACCTGAAGCGCCGCCCGCTCCCTTTCCACAAACACTGCCTCTGCCGCTCCCCTGCTGAGTGCCTCGATCCCGATCCCCCCTGACCCGGAAAAAAGGTCAAGAAACCTGCTGCCAGGGATACGGGGGGCGATCATGTTGAAGAGCGTCTCCTTGATCCGGTCCGTAGTCGGCCTTGTGCCGCTTCCACGTACCGTTTTGAGCGGCAGGCTCCTGGCGCTGCCTGCGATCACTCTCATGTCAGTCCTCCGTCCGGATTGAATTCCTCCAGTCAAGATCCCCATGCTCCATCCCCAGGACCATGGCCTCCGCAGTTGCGATATTGGTTGCGATCGGTATGTTATAGCGGTCGCACTCTCTGGTGATATCGACAATATCCGGCTCGTTCGGACTCGTCATCAGCGGATTATAAAAAAAGATCACCAAATCCATATAATTGCGCTGGATCATATCAATGAACTGCTTCTCCCCGCCAACCGCGCCGGAGAGGAACTTGTGGACTTTCAGGTTTGTTGCCTGCTCGATCCTTCTTCCGGTCATCTCTGTTGCATACAAAACATGCTTTGCAAGGATATACTTATACGCGACACAAAAATTCTCGATCAGATCCTTCCTGCTGCCTGACGCAACAAACCCTATATTCATCCTAAACCACCATCCTTATGCGTGATTCCCGGTTTTGGGAGGCACAGCCAAACGGCCGGATTCCGAAAAAAACGGGGGTGTCAGAAGCACCTGATTCATTATACCAAAAACCTGTTGGTCTGACGTTGTTTTTTTGAAAAAAATTGCTGACATCCATTCTGTCTTAAAAAAGAAGAAAGCCTGCAGGCCGGGGCATGTGCTGTCTTAGGCCCTGCAGGCTTTCTCTGTTTCATTACATCTGTGTTATCAGCGGTTGACCCTGGCTCCTGCGCCTTTCATCAGGGCTTCTACTTCCTTCTTCGAAGCCATGGTTGTGTCGCCGGGGGTTGTCATGGCGAGGGCGCCGTGGGCTGCGCCGTAGTTGACCGCTGCCTGTGCGTCGCCGGTCGTCATCAGGCCGTAGACGAGGCCGGAGGCGAAGCTGTCGCCGCCGCCGACACGGTCGAGGATCTCCAGCCCGTCATATGCGGTTGACTGATAGATCTCGCCGTCTGCCCAGCAGATCGCTTTCCAGTCGTTGACTGTCGCTGTTTTGACCGTGCGCAGGGTCGTGGCGACTGCCTTAAAGTTCGGGTAGGTCTTGGCTGCCTCGTTGATCATCTTCTTATAGCCGTCCAGGTTGAGTTTCTTCAGGCCGGCTTCATTTCCCTCGATCTCAAAGCCAAGGCAGGCGGTGAAGTCCTCTTCGTTGCCGATCATGACATCCACATACTTCGCAACCTCGCGGTTGACCTCCCTGCACTTGTCAAGCCCGCCGATCGCGCTCCACATGGAGGGGCGGTAGTTAAGGTCATAGGAAACGACCGTGCCGTACTTCTTCGCGGTCTTGATCGCCGCTATGACGGTCTCGCAGGACTGCTCGCTCAAGGCCGCATAGATGCCGCCCGTATGAAGCCATCTCACCCCAAGCTCACCGAAAATGTGCTCGAAGTCAAAGTCTTCCGGCGTTGCCTTGGAGATCGCCGTGTTCGCCCGGTCGCTGCATCCCACCGCGCCGCGGATCCCGAAGCCGCGCTCCGTAAAGTTCAGGCCATTCCTGCAGATCCTTCCGATCCCGTCCGTCGGCATCCATCTGATCAGGCTGGTGTCAACACCGCCCTGCAGGATGAAATCCTCCATGAGCTTGCCGACCTCGTTGTCCGCAAATGCAGTGATGACGGCAGTCTTCATTCCAAAGCACCTTCTCAGGCCGCGCACCACATTGTACTCCCCGCCGCCTTCCCACGCACGGAAGGAACGGGCGGTGCGGATCCTGCCCTCGCCCGGATCAAGACGCAGCATCACCTCACCAAGGGAAACAGCATCATAGGTATATTCTTTTCTCAGATTCAATTCCATTTTCTTATTCTCCATTCTGCTCACGAATGCAGCTGCTGCTACAGGCCACACCCACAGTCAGCCCCGCTGGCCGGGGATAATGTGCAGGTTACAGGCCAAGCCCCTGCCAGCGGGCCGGCCAGCTGGCAGGGGTGTGACTTGTTCAACTTGTCTCCGGCTGCTTCTGAATCAGCCTCTGATTTCCCTGACGATCGCAGCCGCCTCTTTTGTCAGCTCACGGATCTTGTCAAATTCCCCGTTGTCGATCAGGGAACCCTTTACCATCCAGCTGCCGCCGCAGCACAGAATACGGTCATATTCCAGGTAATCTCTGACATTTGTAGCATTCACGCCGCCGGTGGGCATGAACTTCAGGTTGGTGTAGGGAGCCGCGACCGCCTTGATGAACTTCACTCCGCCTGACGGCTCAGCCGGGAAGAACTTCACCGTGTCAAGTCCCATGCTCATCGCCTGCTCCATCTCCGAAGGCGTGCAGGTTCCCGGGCATACAGGGATGCTGTGGTCGATGCAGTACTGCACCACCACCGGGTTCAGGCCCGGGCTTACGATGAAGTTCGCGCCTGCGTCCACGGCACGCTGCACCTGCTCAACAGTCAGGACCGTTCCGGCACCCACCAGCATCTGGGGGAATTCCTTCGCCATGATCCGGATGGACTCTTCCGCCGCCTGCGTACGGAAGGTTACTTCCGCGCATGCAAGCCCGCCCTCGCACAGCGCCTTCGCCAGTGGCTTCGCATTTTTCGCATCATTCAAAACAACGACCGGGACGATCCCGTATGCGCCCAGTTCTTTGATCACATCATTCATGTCTTTTTCCTTCCTGTATCAATAAATCCGTTGCTAAAGCATGTCTGTACGGCAAACATGCTTCTGTTCCAGGACCTTTGATGCTCTACATCATAATACAGCACCGTCCTCGAAGATAATGCTGACATAACAATACGATGCCATCCTTCAAGATGATGCCCTGTGTCATAATACGACGCCATCCTTCAAGATGATGCCCTGTGTCATAATACGACGCCGTCCTTGAAGATCGAGATCTCACGGAAGCCGTTCTCTTCCGCCTTCGTCTTCCTGCCTTCGGCCACTTCAAGAACCAGGTCAAACAGGCGCTTTGCAGTCTCATCAATCGGCTCGCCCTGGGTGATGGTTCCTGCGTTGAAGTCGATCCAGCCGCCCTTCTTCTGCGCAAGGCGGTTGTTCGTCGCGATCTTCAAGGTCGGCGCAGGCGCTCCGAAAGGCGTTCCCCTTCCTGTCGTAAAGAGGATCAGGTGAGCTCCCGCTGCCGTCATGGCGGTGGCGGAGACCAGATCATTTCCAGGTCCGTACAGAAGGTTCAGCCCCTGCTTTGTCACAGGCTCCGCATAATCAATGACATCCACGATCGGCGCGCTTCCGCCCTTCTGCACACAGCCGCAGGATTTGTCCTCCAGCGTCGTGATACCCCCCTGCTTGTTGCCGGGGCTTGGGTTGTCATAGACCACCTCGCCGTGCCGGATGAAATAATCCTTGAATCCATTCAGCATGTGCTCCGCCTTATGGAATACCGTTTCATCGACGCAGCGGTCGATCAAAAATCCCTCCGCGCCGAACATCTCCGGAACCTCTGTCAGGACGGTGGAGCCGCCACGGGCGATCAGCATATCCGAAAAACGCCCGACGGTCGGATTGGCAGTGATCCCGCTCAGCCCGTCAGAGCCGCCGCATTTCATGCCGACCACAAGCTTCGACACCGGCAATTCCACGCGCTCAAACTGCCCGGCATATGCGGAAAGCTCCTCCAGCAGGGGCCTTGCCGCGCTGAATTCGTCCTCCACATCCTGGCAGGTGAGGAACTTCACCCGGTCCTTGTCATAGTCCCCCAGCTCCTCCAGGAACTGTTCATGGGTCAGGTTCTCGCAGCCAAGGCTCAGGACAAGCACGCCTCCCGCATTCGGGTGGCGGACCAGGGCTGCCAGGAGTTTCCTTGTCTGCACATGGTCATGGCCTGTCTGGCTGCAGCCAAAGGGGTGCGTGAAGGTATACAGCCCGTCCACGGTGCCCTTCACCAGATCCTGGTTGTCGGCCACCAGCTTCTTCGCCACGTCATTGACACATCCCACCGTAGGGATGATCCAGATCTCATTCCGGATCGCGGCCCTTCCGTCCTTACGCAGAAAGCCCTTGAACGTCTCCGGCTCCACGCGCCCGATCACAGGATGCGTGGGATGATAGCTGTACTCCACCTCACCGGACAGGTTCGTGGCCGCATTGTGGGTGTGCACCCACTGTCCCGCGGAAATCCCGCTCAGCGCGTGTCCGATGGAAAAACCATATTTGATAATATCTTCGCCTTCGCCGATGTCCTTCAGGGCAACCTTATGGCCCTGCGGGATGTCCTCGGCCGTCGTGACCGACAGGCCGTCTACAGAGAGGACCGTCCCGGCCTTCACCGGCTCCAGCGCTACCGCCACATTATCGGACGGATGGATCCTGATACTGATCATAAGCAGCTCTTAAAGGCGGCAAGCGCGCCCTCCTCCCGAATCATAGTCAGGCCGCGGACGACCTCATCCTCCAGCTTCGCGATCCCGGAAAGGTCCATATCCCACATCTTCTCGTTGGACAGGACGCTGTGAACCAGATCCCTGATGCTGTCATCCTTGTGCGCCCAGTAGAATTCCAGCACCCAGCGGTCATCATTGATTGCGTAGGTATTGCCGGCAGGGCGCTTCGCGATCAGCTCGCGCTCTCCAAGCTCCTGAAGGTCTGCGCTGTAAAATGCGATGTAGGCTGCCAGCGACATGGTCAGGCAAGGCGGAAGTTCCTTCTTTTCTTCGATGTATTCCAGGAAGGACGGCATGTTCCTGGCCTTCCACTTGGAGGTGGAATTCAGGGAAATGCTCAGCAGCTGGTGATCGACGAAGGGGTTATTGAACCTGTCTTCCACGGCGGCGGCAAAGTTCTTCAGATCGTCCTTGTCAAGGGGAAGCGTCGGGATCACCTCGTCATAGAGCATCTTGTTCATGAAGCCGCGGATGGTCTCGTCGTGCATGCAGTCACGCACAATGTCCTTTCCTGCCAGATAGCTTCCCAGGACAAAGCCTGTATGCGCCCCGTTCAGGATGCGTACCTTTCTCTTCTTGTATGGACTCATGTCCGGAACAACAAAGACGCTCTCTTCAAGCCCTGCCTTCTTGAACGGAAGGCGGTCCTCAAGGCCCTCCGGCCCTTCGATGACCCATACGCCGAACACCTCGCCCACATCCATGAGCTGGTCTTCGTACCCGTTCTCCTCGTTCATGCGCTTCACCTCTTCCGCGTCGCGCACGCGTCCCGGAACAATCCTGTCCACCAGAGATCCGCAGAAAATGCATTCGTCGTTCACATAATCACGGAAGCCGGATTCCAGACCCCATTGGTCAATGTAATGGTTGACGCATCTTTGCAGCTCGCGCCCGTTGTTGTCGATCAGCTCGCAGGCGAGGATCACGACGCCCTTCTTTCCTGCCTTCCAACGGCGGTACAAAACCTGCGTCATCTTTCCCGGGAAGGAGGACGGCGGGGTGTCCGTGAACTGGCAGGAAGGATCATACTGGATCCCTGCTTCTGTCGTGTTGGAAGCAATCACCTCCAGGTCATCCGATTCCGCGACCTTCATCATTGCCTCATAGTCGTCCTTCTCATACGGATTCAGGCAGCATGCCACGGAAGAAATGACTCTCTTGCGGTCAACCTTCTCTCCCTTTTCGCTTCCGCGAAGGTAAAGGGTATAAAGTCCTTCCTGGTCATTGATCACCTTCGCAAGCCCGCCACCGATGGGCTGAACCAGGACAGCCTTTCCGTTCCAGACGCCGGCTTCATTTGCCAGGTCAAACCAGTAATCTACGAATGCCCGGAGAAAATTGCCTTCTCCGAACTGAAGTACCTTGACCGGTGCCTCCTTCAGGATATATCCCTCATACCCTGACTTCTCCAGCACCTTATAATTGAGCTGTTCCATTTTCTTATTTCCTCCTCACCGGGTATCTTCACCATCTGTCAGCGGCGCTTTTCCGCCACCGAGCCCTTCTCCACCAGCCAGCCATCCAGCATGCTCATCTTCTCCGGCACCCTTTCGTCAAGGACTGCCATCAGGTAGCGGATCGCGCTCTCCGCACTCTCCCGTACCGGGGAATAATAGCTTGTCAGCTTCGGGGCGACCTTGTCGGACAGATAGCTGTTGTCATAGCCGACCACGGACAGGTCATCCGGGATCCTCAGGCCGCATTCATAGGCAGCCTGGTATACACTTAGCGCCAGCATGTCATTTGCCGCAAAAAGTGCCTCCGGTCGCCCTGGATTCGCCAGCAGAGTGCGGATTTTTTCATGTGCGTTATCCAGGTCATCCATGTCAAACAGGCACAGGCTTTCATCCAGCGCAAGGCCCGCCTCCTTCAGCGCGCGCTTCATTCCCTGAAACCGCTCCGGGAAGGACATGTTGGAGAAGGACTGGAAGATCCCTCCGATCCTTTTGAACCCCTTCTGAGCAAGATAACTGACGCACTCGTATCCGCCTTTTTCATTGTTTAAGGGAAGGCAGTGCTCCGGCTCATCCGCAAAGTAGCGGTTCATGTACACATAGGGGATCCCGATCTGCTTCAGTTTCCGGATGTGGCCATGCTCCGGGGTGCACGGCGTGATGAGCACCCCGTCCACCCTGCCTTCCGACAGATTCCTCAGGTAGGATTTCTCCCGCTCGAGGGAATTGTTGGTATTGCACAGGTATACCATGTATCCGAACTGTCCCGCATAGTAATCTACATACTTCTGCAGACGTGAGAAATATACGTTCATGACATCCGGAACGATCAGGGCAATGGCCCTGGTTCTTCCCGTTTTCAGGCTCACTGCAAGATGGTTCGGCTGATAGCCGATCTCGTCAACGACCCGGAGGATCTTCTCCTTCGTTGAATCCTTGATATACCCCTTCCCGGACAATGCCTTGGAAACGGTACAGACCGAATATCCGGAAGCTTTCGCAACATCCTTGATCGTAGCCATCACACATGGTTCCCCATTTATTTCCTGCTGCGATCCGGCAGCCTGCCCGGAAGCTCTTTTGCTCCGGGCAATGGGATGCTGGACCGCGCCTATTTCTTCTGAGTCCGAACCTGGAAAAACGCAAGCGCTTCTCCCAGCTTCTTCACATCGACATCCTTCGTCCTGACATACCGGCTCTTCCCAAGCTCCCCGATCAGTGACTTTGCGCGCACCACCTCGGTGGCGGCAGGGCCTGTGATCCGGACATCCTTCTGGGTAAAGACACTGACCACGCTCACCTCCACTTCAGGATATCCGATCTCACGCAGGATCTGCATAAGCACCTTGCGCATGTTTTCCGATACCTTCAGGGGAGACGGAATCGGCCTTGTCTCACCATTCATGGTCTGCGTCCATTCCGGATCATCCTTTTTCGCGGATACCGCCCCGCCGTAGCCAAACAGGTTAATGCCGACCACGCCGCTCCTCATCACAAGGATCGCGGGAAGCTTCGTCTCGAGATCGCCCTTCTTCAGGACACCGGGAATAATGGCATAATACTGGTTCCTTCTGGCAAATGACGCCACCTCCGAAACTGTCTGGAGGATGTCTGCCCTGGTGCTGTTCTTCTCCTTCTTCTCCTTGCTGTCGTCTCCTGTCTGCCTGGTCTCCGGCGAAGCCGCGCCCCCGGCCTGGTCCTCCTTTTCTTTCTTCCGAAAGAGCGGACGTCCTACCAGAATCTCTATAAAATCCCTTCCCGTCAGTTTTTTTAACAAAGCAGGAAGGAGGACGAACACAACCGCCAGGACTACAATAAACGTAACTGTCTGTGCCATGTTCACCTCCTTCCTGTCATACTTCTTTTTTCCACACAGGTTTTGGTCAGATCCCGAAATACCGCTTTGCGTTGTTGTAGCTGATTCCCTGGACGATCTCCTTCAGCGCGTCCTCATCCGCCGGATACTCACCATTCTCCACCAGCTTTCCGATGAAGTTGCACATGATCCTGCGGAAATACTCATGCCGCGGATAGCTCAGGAAGGAGCGGGAGTCCGTCAGCATGCCGATAAAGTTCCCCAGGACGCTCAGGTTGGCAAGGGACTTCATCTGGTCCTCCATGCCGCTCTTCGTGTCGCAGAACCACCAGGCCGGCCCGTGCTGGATCTTTCCCGGCACCTCTGAGGACTGGAACAGCCCGAGGACGGTATCCAGCATCTCGTTGTCCGGACCATACAGGGAGAACAGGACCGTCTTCGGCAGTTCATTGGTATAATCCAGCGCGCTCATGAAGCTGACGAGCGCCTCTGTGCTGGAGGTAATGTTCATGCAGTCAAAGCCCGTATCCGCGCCTTCCTTCTCAAACATCCTTCTGTTGCCGTTGCGCAGCGCCCCGTAATGGATCTCCATGACGATGCCGAGTCTGTGATACGCACGGCCCAGCGCCAGCATGATCTTTGTCTGGAAGATCTCCGCTTCCTCGACACTGATCTTTTCTCCGGCAAGCGCCTTCTTCAAGGCAGCGTCCGCCTCTTCCATCGTCCCGACACGGTACATCATATAATCGATGCCGTGGTCGGAGGCGACGCAGCCATGCGCCTTGAAGAATTCCGCACGGTTCACCAGTGCGTCGATCACATCCTGCGTTGTGTTCAGGCTTTCTTTCCCGACTGCCTGGGCAAGCTTCTGTAAATATTCCTTAAAGCCTTCCTTGGAAATGTTGATGGCCTTG
>CAMJIC010000009.1 GCA_946405675.1 uncultured Clostridia bacterium | reverse complement strand
CCCCTGCCGCAGAGGCAGGCTGTGCAGTATGGCTGTTAACGACAGCACCGTTTGAACTGATGTAACGGATCGTGCCGGGTACCTGTACCGCGTGCGTACCATCCGTCACTGTCACGCTGTATTCCTTATGGCTGATCGGCTCCGAATCATCCATCGCTTCCCCCTTCAGGGACGCGCCCTCCACTGCATAGAACCGCCCCGGGAAAAGAAACCCCTGCATCTGCGCGTCCAGCATCGATCCGCAGCAGAAAACCGCATTGTTGTAAGCAGCAAAATCTTCCCCGGTTCGATAATCGATGACAACCTTAACGTTGCCCCCGGTATCACTGTAGGATGTGACATTGACGGCTCCCTCTCCATGGGAATCATTATACTCATGCATGGACCGCGCGATCATGTCCTGCAGTTCATTCCCCTGATACCAGCTCTCATCGAGGGTATCAAAGATCGTCTCCGTCAGGGAATCGTCCATGTGAACCTGTATGCTGGTGGTCGTCGGCGTCCAGTCCTTCCAGTTATCCGCTCCGATGATCCGGTCGAGGGTACTGCAGCCGGTCAGGCTGAGCGCACAGGAAATGGAAACAGCACATACAATGAATGTGGGTGATCTCATCTTCCCCCGCTGTCCTCCTTTCCCGGTTTCTCGCAAGCGGTTTGATTATAGCGTTTTTCATGTGCTTATTCAAGGATTGTACGAAAGGAATCCCTGACCGCAGCCGGATGTCGTGACAAATCACACCCCTGCTAACATACTGGACAGTACGTCCAGGCTTCGGAAGTTTCTGTCCACCAGCCGTGTGCGGATCTGATCCTGCCTGGTGATGATTTCCTGCATGACCGGCTCCGTCACCGCGAAGGAGAAGAGCTTCCCCAGCGGTGCTGTGATCATATGGTAAAAAGCCTGTCTGGCAGGAAGCTGCAGGGAACCGTCCTGCGTGATGTCGGCCGGGAATTCCCCACCCATCGTCATGAGCCGGACTTCAAACGCATAGCGGATTCTTTCATCGGGGATTGCTTCTTTCTCCAGTGCCAGAAGTGAAACGTACAGCAGGTTCAGCAGATCGGCCGCCTCCATGTTTTCCTGTGCGTAGTAATCCGCAAACTCCATGAAGTAGGAGCCGTAGCAGGCACCGATATAATCTGTCTTCAGCTTTTCAAAGTATTCCCTGATCTCAGCCGCAACACAGGTATAGGCAGACCTTCCCTCATATACATGAAAGGTTCCCATAGCAAAGGGCACCGTAGCGGCAGATAATGCGCTCTGCATCCTCCTGGCGCCCCGCGCGAATGCGGTGATCTTCCCCCGCTCCTTTGTCAGGAGCGTGACCCGCCTGTCGTATTCTCCTGCAGGGGATGCTTTCATCACCATCCCCTGCAGCTTTACGCCGCCTTCACTCAATCCGGACATCCTCCTGACTGATACTCATACCCAATGCCGCAGCCCTGCCAGCGAGGCGGCCAGTGGATGAAACCCTCCGCTGACAGGGTTGCAGCTTAAAGTCATGCCTTACGATTCGGATCATAGCCAAGGCTGCGGAGGATCCCTGCGTTGTCCCTCCAGTCCTTCCGGACCTTCACGAATACCTTCAGGTTGACCTTCTCGCCCACCATCTCTTCAATGGCGAGCCTGGCCTGTGTTGCGATCTTTTTCAGCATGCTTCCGCCCTTGCCGATAATGATGCCCTTATGGGAGTCCTTCTCGGTGATGATCACCGCCTCGATATCCCAGATCATGTCACCAGACTCCTGGACATCCGTCTGTATATCCTGAACGCCATGCGCGCGCTTTTTGGACGTCTGGCGTTTTCTCTCCTTCATGGACTGAATCTCAACCGCGATCCCATGGGGGACTTCCTCGTTCAGGCAGCGCAGTGCCTTCTCACGGATGATCTCAGAAGACAGCGTCCGCATCGTCTGATCCGTCACCGTCTCCTCATCATAGTACATCGGCCCTTCGGGAAGGCGGGCAAAAATCGCGTCCAGAACGCTGTCCGTGTTGACGCTTCGAAGCGCGCTCACCGGTATGATCTCGTCAAATGGATACAGCCTCCGGTACATGTCCATATAGCCGGGCACAAGCTTCTTCTCCACGGTGTCGATCTTATTCATAACCAGGATCACCGGCTTTTTTGCAAGCTTCAGCTTCGAGGCGATGAACCGCTCCCCTGCACCGCTGAAATTGGTCGGCTCCACCAGCCACAGGATGACATCGACCTGCGAGAGGGTCTCATAGGCAACATCATCCATGTATTCGCCAAGCTTATTTTCCGCCTTGTGAATCCCGGGGGTATCCAGGAAAATAACCTGGCCCCGGTCACAGGTATACACGGTCCTGATCTGGCTGCGTGTTGTCTGCGGCTTTGCGCTGGTGATGGCGATCTTCTGGCCGATCAGATGATTCATCAGCGTGGACTTTCCCACATTCGGCCTTCCCACAATCCCCACAAACCCGGAACGAAATGCTTTCTTTTTCATAATGTGCTCACCGTATCAGACTGATCTTTGTTTTTCATAATGCACTCACCGTATCAAACAGGTCTTTGGCGGCATTGATCTTCTCTTCATTTCCGACCACGCACACTGCACCCTTCTTCAGAATTGCTTCCACATACGGTGCCAGGGCCCGGATGTCTTCCACGCTGGTACCCAGAATCTCGTCCCGGATCTTCTGGATTTCCTCCAATGTGGTGCCGGAGATATATGCTGTCATGGATCTTGTGCCTGCAGTTCTTGGAGGAAGCGGGGTATCCAAGCCGGACACCGTGCCGATCACGTACTTTGTCATATCCCTTTCCTCGCAGTCAAACTGCTCCAGGTATTCCACGATCCCCCTGTACACCTCGAGGGTATGGTTCAGATGCGGGTCGCGGTAGGAATAGAATCCGGATGCCCCGTTCCTTCCGAAGGAAGCGCCGCATCCGTACGCACCGCCGATCACGCGCAGGTTCGTCCACAGGTATTCATAATTCATGATCACACGCAGGACATTGAGCGTCCCCGTGTAGGGAAGGTTCCCGTCGGCAAAGCTCCCGGCCTGTGCCACATACTGGATCTTAGCGGAAGTCAGGAAACCCTCTTTCTTCGGTGCAAATGCAAGCCCTTCAACCGGCCTGAGGCATCCGCCCTCCTGCCAAGGCGCCTTTCCTGCACAGCTGTCCCCGCAAGGAGCAAGCTGCTCCTGAAGTCTCCCGGCACACCTCAGGATATGGCTAACCTCATCCTTCGGCCCGGTAAAGCTGATCAGGAAACCATCCCTTTGCAGAAGCACCTCCAGGATATGACGAAGCTTCCGGATCAATTCGCCCTTCAGAGAATCAAACTCCTTCTCCAGCCGCACGACCTCCTGATAGAACCGGATTCCGGAGATCGCATCCGAGTAGCAGGAGTCTGCGTTCATCCCGGAAAGCGCCCTGGTGAGCGCCGTCATATGGCCTGCAGAGGTCAGCTTCGTATAAAGGCGGCTGCGCACCCTCTGAATAATCTCCTTCAGCCTCTTCTCATCCTCCAGCTTTGACGTAAAAAGGATCTCCCCGGCGATGTCCATCGCAAAATCAATCTCTCCCGGAAGGGTCGCGATCTGGATCCCAAGCGCCGCCCGCAGACATCTGGCATTGTCAGATGCCGGGAACACGCTGATCCCCGCATTCACGCCGCCGGTCCTGCAGCCGATCTCATTGGCAAGCTCCTCATAGCTGTAATGCTCAGTTGACACCATCCCCAGCACGCTCCGCAGGATCCCGAAATACGGCAGATCCTCCTGCCCGATCCGGGAGGCATCAAACAGCAGGGTAATGTACGCGATCCCGTTTGTCATCTCCTGATGATGGACAAGCTTTACCCCATTTTCCAGATATTCTTCATTGCGGAACGGAAGGGCTTCTTTCCGCAGGTCTTCCCGGGAAAGCATCGGAATCGCCTCCAGCTCCTCCCTTGTGGAGGGAGTCTCCTGGAAAGCCCTGAGTGCCCTGGTTCCCTCGATCAGTTCATCGATCTGATCCGTACTGAGAGACTGTTTCCAGTCCGCAAGCTGTTTTGCCGTTTTCGCCTCCGCCTCCTGCGCCAGGCCGCGCCTGGGGCCGACGGTCACGAAGGAAGCATGCGCATTTTCCAGAATATAGGTGCGGATCAGGTTTTCAAAATACCCGCTTCCGATCTTCTCCCGAAGCTGCCTGTAATCCTCCAGCTGGACGAGATAGTCAAAGGGCTGGTCATCCCGGTACAGCCAGCTGTCAAAGCAGTCGATCGAATAGATCAGCCCCTTCGGGTAGCCGCCGAAGTCAGCCTCGCGATATTTGAATTCCATGGTATTAATCGCAGCTTCCAGCGCCTTCTTGTTCAGGCCCTCTTCGCACAGCTTCTCCAGGCATGAGCGCACGATCTCCCTGAACCGCTGCTCATCCGCTTCATTCGCCCCCTTCGCCACCACGGAGAAGACCGGCTGGCGGATCCCGGAATCATAGGACCCATAGACATCCTTGCCGATGCCCGCGTCAAGAAGCACCATCTTCAGCGGAGCGCCGGGGCTGTCCAGAAGCACATAGTCCAGCGCCGCGAAGGAATTCGCAAGCAGGGTATCACTGCTCGTTCCCACCGCGACATTCCAGGTCAGATAGGCATTGTCCTCAAGCGGGTCATTTTCCGCGACCGGATACACCGTCCTGATCTGCCTGGGCGCGTCAAAGGCCTTCTGCAGCGTGACCTCAGAATAGGACGGGCCGTTTTCCCCCATCCCCTGTGCCATGTCAAACTGAGACAGGTATTCCCTGTCCAGATATTCCAGACGCTCCGCAAAATCCATCTTCCCATACAGGTAAATGTATGCATTGGAAGGATTGTAATACTTTCTGTGGAAATCAAGGAACTCTTCGTAGCTCAGCTGCGGGATCTGCTCCGGATCGCCTCCCGACTCCACGCCGTAGGTCGTATCCGGGAACAGGGAGTTCATGATCTGCCGCTCCAGCACATCGTCCGGTGAGGAAAATGCCCCCTTCATCTCATTGTACACGACACCGTTGATTACCACCGGATCATCCCTGTCTTCGATCTGATAACTCCATCCCTCCTGCCGGAAGATGTTCTCGTTCCGGTAAATGTTCGGATAGAAAACCGCATCCAGGTAGACATCCATCAGGTTCTTAAAATCCTGGTCGTTGCAGCTGGCTACCGGAAACATCGTCTTGTCCGGATAGGTCATCGCGTTCAGGAAGGTATTCATGGAGCCCTTCACCAGCTCCACAAAGGGATCCTTGGAGGGATACTTCCGGGAACCGCACAGAACCGTATGCTCGATGATATGCGGCACACCGGTGGAATTCGTGGGCGTAGTGCGGAACACAATGTTGAAGACCTTATTCTCGTCCTCATTTTCAATCAGCATCACACGCGCACCGGTCTTGTTGTGCCTGAGGATATAGCCGACAGATCCGATGTCTGTCAGCTCCTTCCTGGTGATGCATGAATAAGCGCTCAGGTTCTTTAATTCCATTCTTTTTGCTCCTTTAATCATTCTCAATCAACAACATTGCATTCTCCAGACGTCCTCAGACGTCCCAATGGCATTCCGTTTCTGCTTCCCCACCCGTCTGAAAGCCTGGGGGGACACCACTGAAAGGTTCTTATCTCCTTCTCCTCCTTCCCAAAGCTTTCCTGTGCGCCAGCACCAGACAGATGATCCCGCCTGCCACGATAACAGCAAGAATCACGACCACACACTGGAAGAAAAACCTGTCCGGAAGGATGAGGATCACCGGGTCTTTCTGCGGGTCGAACAGCCAGTAATCATTGCGAAACAGGATCGCGTGAAAGTTCTCAAACAGGGCATCCCACCGGTAGAAAGCAATCACTCCCAGAACTGCAGGGATCACAATCGCCAATATTCCTGCGATCCGCAGGCATCGTGTACCATGCTTTCTCCGCACCGCGCCGATAATGCACAGGATTCCGGTCACAACAAACAGAATCTGCACCGCATCAAAGATTCTCTTGCAGTCTGCAAAATGAATCCGGCCATGCTCGCTCATGGGAAAATCCGGAAGGATCAGGGGCCCCCGGTTCCATAAGGCCAGATAATCACACATGGCATCATAGTTCCTGCGCACACTGGCGGCATCCTTTCCCGATGCCGCATCCAGCCTGAGGAAACTGATATCCAGATAGTAGAGCGGCCTGAAAAAAAGAACAAAGACAACCGCAAGACTGATGATAAACAGGGCGATCACGGCCGCCCTCAGAAAGTCGCCGCCCAAAGAGGTGCCACCGGACCTCCTGCCGGATCTGCTATATGCCATGTATCTTACTCCTTTCCATCGCGGAGTATTATACGACATTTCCGCTCACTTTGCGAACGACAATCTGCTTCTTCAGGTTGTTTCATGAAGCAGTATTCGGTTCGTGCGCCTTGTTTCGCCCTCAAGCCTTCAGGGGGGAAGGAAAAAGGTCTTCCTGAGCCTTTTCCCAAGGTGAAATCAGCCAGCAAATCACTTTTGCATTTATCCAGTTCATTACTGCAGACAGCCATATGAACACCTTTCCAATCATAAAAAACCCGGAAACCCGCATAAAGGGTTTCCGGACAATATAAGCGAGCGAAAGACGGGATTCAAATCACCCTGTCCTCTTTCCCACAAGCCCCGTATAAGTGCTGCGCTGTGACTGAGGAATGCTCAACAAATCCATCGCCTGTTCAGCAATATACTTCAGTTTTGCCATAATATCGTTGATGTGTTTCACAGTGGTTTCATTAACAGCCGTATTAACCTTTTCATTCACCCGGTTCTTGACAATCTCCATCAGTACGTCTTCCATTTCATTATCCCTCCTTATCGTTTCGATAAATTGTGGATTCTTTTCCATCACAAGCTGAAGCAGGACTCTGTATTTCTCCCTATGTCATCTCGCTGCACGGACTGAATCCGCACACACATATCTTTTTGCCTCATCCAAAGACAGCGAGAACTTCTTCATGATCTTAGTGATAATCGCTTCATCACTCATCTTCATCTCATAGCGATAGATATCAATAGCTTCAATAACCCGGCCTTCCTCCTGCTGCGCTTTTCCATACTGCTCCATCGCATATTCCTGGTCAAATAACGTAATCATGATATCGATTACCTCCTTCTCCCGCTCATTCAGATACTCAACCAGCACTTTCCGGTTCCTGCAGATCCGAATTGTTTCCTCTGCGGCTTTCCTGCTCCTGCCATACTTCCGTACCTGATCATCCATCACATGGCTGAAAATAATATACTGCCCGATAATGTCATCCGTCTCTGCAGTGATAACCCTGGCTTCCAGATCCACTCCGCATCCTTCGCTCTGAAAAAAATCTTTCTTCAAGGAAACAATATCTGAAACTTTTGTCTTTCCGGTATAGATCACATAAAACTCCGGAACCGGAATTTTCAGCCTGCCGCTGCTATGGATGTCCATTTGGTGATCATGCAGATACCCCTGCACAGTATCCGCGAAATATAGCAGGACTCGCAGCAGAATGTTCACCGACCAGGATGACTGCGCCTCAACAAAGATCAACAACCGGTCACGAACCTGCAGCGCCATGTCATTATACTGGTGATTCGTAATAACCTGCTTTAGCGTAATTGTCTTCAGATCATCATCCGTAACATCCGGCATTTCAGGATGCAGCGTACAAAACAGCTGCATCCTGTAACTGCGCTGGCTGAACAGATCAATAAAAACGGAATTCTTAACCTCCCGGTTCACAATGTCACTCATAAGATATTCACGCTCCTTTCATGCAAGATCATTCTGTCTCTACCATCATAACAACCAGAAAAATGACCTTCCACTGGCAAAAAGCTGAATCTCTTATTCTTTATGAGGCATTTCGGTATTCTACACATGCCGTTCAACAATAGAATGCAAAACTTACGTCGCGGAGTATTATACGACATTTTCGCTTACTTTGCGACTGCCAGGGTGCTTCTTCCCACATGAATCGCCGCAGATTACACCCCCTGCCAGCAAGCCGGCCTGCAGGTGTGTGGCTTGTAACACTGCAGGCGTTACAAGCCACATCCAAAACAAGCCGCATTGCCACTTTCCGGCACTCTTTGTATAATAAAACGTGGAGGAAAATTAAGATGGATCCATACAAGGAATTAGAAATTACCCCTGATGCATCAGAAGATGAGGTGAAAGCTGCATATCGGAGGCTGGCCAAGATATATCACCCGGATGCCAATCCTGGAGACGAGGCTGCTGCCCGGAAGATGAACCGGATCAATTCCGCTTATGCGATCCTCCGGGGGCATCCGGGAGAGCTTTTTCTGGACGAGGACTGGTTTGCCGAAGACTTCCGCAGCGAGCAAGATACATACCCCATGGAAGAGAGGCGCAGGGAGTCGTTCTTTGCTAATTCCATCTTCAGGCGTATCATTGTCATCGCCATAGCAGCCAGCATGGCCATCGTGGGGATCGTATCCGCCTTCTTCTCTTCACTCCGTTGGTGAAGGAGCATGTGTATTCCGCACACTCCTTTTCCACAAGCGGCGCTATCGTGCTTTACTGTGTGATTGATTATTGGGCTGTGCGATCGGATGAAAAGACAGGCAAGATGTACAAATTACTCCATGACAGATCCGCCCCTATGCTTTCCGGATCAGACACTCTTTTCCATGGAAAGCAAAACCGTATTTCAGAATGTTCTCCTTTGGAATGCCGCATGCCAGCAAGCCTGCCTCATAGTGCTTTTCCTGGGATTCTGCAATGACCTTGCCGCCGTCACAGCATCCATCTTTGGCCCTACGGACATGAACATGCTCCTGTCCCGCTCTGTAAACCGGCCATCCTGCAGCATCTCATCATATTCATTATACAGCTTTGTTATCAGCTGATTCAGACTGGCTTTTGTATCCTCAAAGGTCGTAGATTTTATATCCGCAAATGTCAGAAAGAGGACAGGCCACTTCCCCTGCTGCTTTCGCATGGCTGTACTCTCCCAGACTTTCAGGTCTTCAAAAAGGTCTGACCGGTTTGCGTATTTATTGGAAAAAAAACAGTTCAACGTGGACATATTCAGGGTTTTGCCAAACCGCCGGGGACGGGTAATCAGAGTTACGTCATCATTCCCCTGCCACCATTCCCTTATAAAATCAGTTTTATCTACATAAAAGCCATTGTTCATCCTCAGTTTTTCAAAATCCTGTACTCCGGTTCCGATTTTCCGCTTCATCCGGCATCACTCCCTATTCTTCTTCATATTCCAACTTCGAATTCACAGACCAGTTCAGAAACACAGCTGTTTCTCTGTTAGTCTTCTGATGATTCGAAACCATAATGACCAGATCCGCATCATAGGAGGGCATAAAAACACGGATAAATTTTAGCGGAAGCCCCGCCCGAAATCAACGTAATATCCAATGACCCATGTATGAAAGCAGCCGCCCTGCAGATTGCAGGACGGCTGCCATTTTTTTATGTCATCCGGAAAAATGCTGATGGATCAGCCCTTCTCCCGATCACTCCTTCGGAGCATACAGATCGGTCAGTCTGTTCAGATAATCGTAGCGCTCCTTCGCCTCAGCCTGGTTCCTTGCCCACAGCTTCGCGGCACGCTCCGGATTCGCTCTCTTCAGAGAGTTATAACGAACCTCGCCATCCAGGAATGCTTCGTACTCACCGGTCGGGGCCTTGGAATCCATCGAGAACGGATTCTTGCCTTCGGCCTTCAGCGCCGGGTTGTAGCGGAACAGATGCCAGTATCCGGCCTCAACCGCCAGCTGCTCTTCCGTCTGGGCCTTGGACATGCCCTTCTTGATGCCGTGGTTGATGCACGGTGCATAGCAGAGCACGATGGACGGTCCCGGATAAGCCTCCGCCTCGGCAAATGCCTTGACGCACTGATTGAAGTCAGCGCCCATCGCGACCTGAGCAACATAGACATTGCCATAGCTCATCATGATGGAAGCCATATCCTTCTTGCGGGTCTCCTTACCGGCCGCAGCAAACTGCGCGACAGCACCGGTCGGGGTCGCCTTGGAAGCCTGTCCGCCTGTGTTGGAATAAACCTCGGTATCAAAGATGCATACATTGATGTCCTTGCCGGAAGCCAGGATGTGGTCTACACCGCCGAAGCCGATGTCATAGCCCCATCCGTCACCGCCGAAGACCCACTGGCTCTTCTTCGCCAGGAAATCCTTCTGGGCAAGGATCTCACTGCACTTCTCACAGCCGCAGGCCTCAAGGGCAGCGACCAGGGCATCCGTCGCAGCGCCGTTCTTCGCGCCATCGTTGAAGGTATCCAGCCATGCCTGGCCAGCTTCAACAGCCTTTCCTTCCGCGACAAGGGCTTCCACCTTTGCTTTCAGGCCGTCACGCAGCGCGTTCTGTGCCAGCAGCATACCAAATCCGAATTCCGCGGCATCCTCGAACAGGGAATTGGACCATGCCGGACCCTGTCCCTTCTGGTTTGTCGTATACGGAGTGGACGGTGAGCTGTTGCCCCAGATGGAGGAGCATCCGGTCGCGTTCGCGATGTACATCCTGTCGCCAAACAGCTGGGTGATCAGCTTCGCGTACGGAGTCTCGCCGCAGCCTGCGCATGCGCCTGAGAACTCAAGCAGCGGAGTCTTGAACTGGGAGCCCTTGACGGTGTTCTCCTTGAACTTGTCGATGACATCCTGCTTCGGAGCAAGCTTCACGGTATAGTCGTAGCCTTCCTGCAGATCCTTGTGATCCGCAAACGTCTCCATGGTCAGAGCCTTTGCGCCCTTCTTGCCCGGGCAGACATTCGCGCAGGAACCGCAGCCCGTGCAGTCGTACGCGGATACGGAGATCGTGAACTTGTATTCCTTCATGCCGGTCATCGGCAGTGCCTTCTGTCCTGCCGGAAGCGCAGCCGCCTCTTCCTCGGTCAGAGCGACCGGACGGATGACAGCGTGCGGGCAGACATAAGAGCAGCGGTTGCACTGGATGCAGTTGTCCGGATTCCAGACCGGAACCATGACAGCGATACCACGCTTCTCAAACGCGGCGGAACCGGCCGGAGTGGTGCCGTCCACATAATCATTGAACGCAGAGACCGGAAGGTTGTTGCCCTCCTGCGCATTGACCGCGCTCTGGATGGTATTGACAAACTTCACGACCGCGCTGTCGCCTTCCGCCTTCTTGAAGTCAAGGCCTTCGTCAGCGGCGTTCTTCCAGGAATCCGGAACCTTCACCTCGTGCACCTGCTGCGCGCCGGCATCAATGGCATCCCAGTTCTTCTTGACAATGTCATCGCCCTTACGGCCATAGGTCTTCTTCGCAGCATCCTTCATCAGCTCGATCGCGTGCTCTTCCGGAATGATGCCGGTAAGCTTGAAGAACGCAGACTGCAGGATCGTGTTGATCCTTGTCGGGCCCATGCCAACCGCGATACCGATCTTCACACCGTCGATGGTGTAGAACTTGATATTGTGGTTCGCGATATAAGCTTTGACCTGTCCCGGAAGCTCCTTCTCCAGCTGCTCGTCATCCCACGCGCAGTTCAGCAGGAAGGTTCCTCCGTCAACCAGCTCCTGAACCATGTTGTACTTACGGATGTAAGCCGGGTTGTGGCAAGCCACGAAGTCCGCCTGATGAATCAGGTACGTGGACTTGATCGGCTTCTTACCAAAGCGCAGGTGGCTCATGGTCACGCCGCCCGACTTCTTGGAGTCATAATCAAAATATGCCTGCGCATACATATCGGTGTTGTCGCCGATGATCTTGATGGAGTTCTTGTTCGCGCCAACCGTACCGTCTGCGCCAAGTCCCCAGAACTTGCAGTTCGTGGTTCCCTCAGGAGTGGTGACCAGCTGCGGCCCGATCTCCAGGGACAGATGTGTGACATCATCCTTGATGCCGATGGTGTAATGAAGCCTGTCGGTGTTGTTGAAGACAGCGACAATCTGAGCAGGAGTGGTGTCCTTGGAGCCCAGTCCATAGCGGCCGGACAGAACCGGCACATGGTCAAACTTCGTGCCCTTCAGCGCGGCGACAACATCCAGCCACAGCGGTTCGCCGAGGGCGCCCGGCTCCTTCGTCCTGTCGAGGACATTGATGACCTTGACGGTATCCGGAATCGCATCGATCAGTGCCTTTTCGCTGAACGGACGATACAGGCGAACCTTGACAACGCCAACCTTGCAGCCCTGCGCAATCAGGTAGTCGATGGTCTCTTCGATCGTATCGTTGACGGAGCCCATCGCGATGATCACACTCTCCGCGTCCGGAGCGCCATAGTAGTTGAACAGCTTGTAATTCGTTCCGATCTTCGCGTTGATCTTGTCCATGTTCGCCTGGACGATCGCCGGCATCTCATCATAGGCCGGGTTAATGGCTTCACGGGCCTGGAAGAAGATATCCGGGTTCTGCGCAGATCCTCTCTCCACCGGATGATTCGGATTCAGGCTCTGGTCTCTCCACGCCTTGAGCGCGTCGAAATCATACATCTCCTTCAGATCGGCAAAATCCCACTGCTCGATCTTCTGGATCTCATGGGAGGTACGGAATCCGTCGAAGAAGTTGATAAACGGAAGACGTCCCTGGATCGCGGAAAGGTGAGCGACCGGCGTAAGATCCATGACCTCCTGTACGCTGGATTCGCAGAGCATGCACGCACCGGTCTGGCGACATGCATAAACATCAGAGTGATCACCGAAGATCGAAAGCGCATGGGACGCGAGCGCACGTGCGGAAACGTCGAACACGCCCGGAAGCCTCTCACCGGCCACCTTGTACAGGTTCGGGATCATCAGCAGAAGTCCCTGGGAAGCTGTATAGGTCGTGGTCAGCGCGCCTGCCGCCAGAGAGCCATGCACGGCACCTGCCGCACCCGCCTCAGACTGCATCTCCGTGATCTGAACGGTCTGACCAAAGATGTTCTTCATACCCTGAGTCGCCCACTCGTCAGTATGCTCCGGCATAACGGACGACGGGGTAATCGGATACATGGCTGCGACTTCGGTAAATGCATAAGAAGCATATGCCGCGGCCTGATTACCATCCATGGTCTTCATTTGTCTTGCCATTTTGATTCCTCCTTCTTGCGTTTATATCATCTCATACACACAAAAAAGGCAGCCGACGACCGCTGCCTCCCCTGCGCGTTCTCAAACCGGGTTCATTCTATCATATTGAAACATGCTTGTCCACAGTGAAGAACGCCTGTTTCGACGCAAGTCATACCCCTGCCAGCGTAATTGTCCACTGCCCGGCCGGTCAGTGAGCAGTAACGCTGGCTGAGGCGTGACCTGTTACCGCCCACTGTCACACAGTTCAGTCCTCCCCGTGCTCCAGGGAAGTGTAAACCGTCCGTTTCCTTGCCATCTCATCGCTTGCCAGATACTCGTCATAGGTCGTGATCTTATCGATCAGCTTTCCATTAGGCAGGATCTCCATGATCCGGTTTGCCGTTGTCTGCACGATCTGATGGTCTCGGGAGGAAAACAGGAGCACGCCCGGGAATTTAATCATTCCATTGTTGAGTGCCGTGATGGATTCCATGTCCAGGTGGTTGGTGGGTTCGTCAAATACCAGCACATTTGCCCCGGAGATCATCATCTTGGAGAACAGGCAGCGCACCTTCTCTCCTCCGGACAGTACCCTGACATACTTGTCGCCGTCGTCTCCCGCAAAGAGCATGCGCCCCAGGAACCCGCGTACATAGGTCTGGTCCTTGATCTGGGAGTACTGCGTCAGCCACTGGGCGATGGTCAGGTCGTTGTCGAACTCCTGCGTGTAGTCCTTCGGGAAATAAGCCACCTTTGTGGTCACGCCCCATTTGAAGGTGCCCTCATCCGGTTCCTCCTCTCCCATGAGGATCCGGAAGAACATAGTCTTGGCGATCTCATTTCCGCCGACAAATGCCACCTTGTCGTCATGTCCCAGGGTGAAGGAAATGTCATCGAGCAGCTTTACGCCGTTGACGGTCTTGGAGAGGTTGTGGACCTCCAGCACCTCGTTTCCGATCTCCCGCTCGGGCCTGAAATCGATATAAGGGTATTTGCGGCTGGAGGGACGGATATCGTCCAGCTGGATCTTCTCCAGCGCCCTCTTGCGGCTGGTCGCCTGCTTGGACTTGGAGGCATTGGCGGAGAAACGGCGGATGAATTCCTGCAGCTCCTTGATCTTCTCTTCCTTCTTCTTGTTGGCTTCCTTCATCTGTCGGATCATCAGCTGGGAGGATTCATACCAGAAATCATAGTTGCCTGCGTACAGCTGGATCTTCCCGTAGTCGATGTCAGCGATGTTCGTGCATACCTTGTTCAGGAAATAACGGTCGTGGGAAACCACGATGACAATGTTGTCAAAGTTGATCAGGAACTCCTCAAGCCATCCGATGGCGTCCAGGTCCAGGTGGTTGGTGGGCTCGTCCAGGAGCAGGATGTCAGGATTGCCGAACAGCGCCCTGGCCAGCAGGACCTTAACCTTCTGGTTGCCGTCCAGCTCCTTCATGAGCACATGATGGTGCTCCGTCGGAATTCCGAGGCCATTCAGCAAGGACTCCGCGTCGGACTCCGCCTCCCAGCCGTTCATTTCCGCGAATTCCGTCTCAAGCTCGCTGGCGCGGATCCCGTCTTCATCGGAAAAGTCCGGCTTCGCGTAAAGCGCGTCCTTCTCCTTCGAAATCTCAAACAGACGCATGTTGCCCTGGATGACCGTTTCCAGCACATCCTGCTCGTCATATTTGAAATGATCCTGCTCCAGCACACTCATCCGCTCTCCCGGCGTTATGGTCACTGTGCCTGATGTGGTCTCAAGCTCTCCTGAAAGGATCTTCAAAAAAGTGGACTTGCCGGCCCCGTTCGCGCCGATCACGCCATAGCAGCCCTCCGTAAACTTAATATTGACATCCTCGAACAGAGCCTTCTTGCCCAGCCTGAGCGTTACGTCATTTACACTGATCATCCAGTCAGCCTCTCCTTTCACCTCGATCGTTTCTGGTCATTTTTCTCATGAATGGCCTGCTTCATCTGGTACATCTTCCTGTCCGCCCTGCGGTAAACATCTTCGTAATAATGATCCTTCTGCGGATCATATACCGCAAGCCCGTAAGCAACAGAAAGCTTCATGTACGGCTCCTTCACGTTGTCATTGTTTGTCCGGATCCGCTGCTCCAGCTCCGACATCTTCTCGCTGCGCAGCTCATACTCGGAATCCTTCAGAATCACCGTAAACTCATCTCCGCCGATCCGGTATACCGCGGAGAGCGGGAAGGTCCTGCAGATAATGGATGCCACCTTCATCAGGACGATATCTCCTGCGCTGTGCCCATAGCGGTCATTGGTCTCCTTGAGATAATTCAGGTCCAGCATGACCACGGCAAACTCAGCATGTCCTTTCTGAATCGCGTCTTCGATCGCCGCCTGCTCGATCCGGTAAGCGGCCACGTTCTTCACTCTCGTCAGGGCATCCTGGTAAGCCAGGGCCTCCATATTATCCGAATACTGCTTGAGATGCTCCACGGCAGTGCGGAAGGCCCGGGTAAGATCTCCCACCTCATCGGAGGTTTCCTTCGGGAACTCCACATCATAATCCCCCATGCTCAGCTGGTTCGCCGCAACCGCAAGCTGGCGCAGCGGCCGGGTGATATGGTTGGAGATCAGGATCAGGGCAATGGCTGCCAGCGTAAACAGGATCAGGGCCAGGATCAGAAGATAGTTCAGCGTTTCCTTTGCAACCTGGAAGATTTCATTGTAACCGTCGCACAGGACAAGCTTCATCCCGTTTCTAAGCGTCATGAACACCATGACGCGGTCCTTGCCCCTGAAATGATAGCGGACGATGGAACTGGTCTGATCCTTATCCATCTCCTCCCCGCCGCTGATGATTTCATCCTGCTCATCCCCATGGATATCCTCCTGCCGGAGGAAGCTGGGATGATAATGGACCGACCCGTCCGATGCCTTGAGGTACATGTATCCGGATTCTTTGTACTTAATCGCGTCGATGTCCTCCAGAAGCCTGGAAAAGTCAATGTCCATCCCGATCAGTCCGATCAGCGTATTGCCGCAGTAGACCGGCTCCTCATAGGAGATCATCGTAACATTGATGTTTTCATTATGATACGGCTCCAGCCACATCGGCGCTCCCCGTTCAATCGGAAGGTAATACCAGCCGACATGTTCCATATCATCTTTGGCAAAATTCAGGACCTGCGTAAGGGGTTCCTGCTCAAAATCGCCATCCGCGGATTTGACGTAGAAGGCTCCCTCCTCAGACTGCCCGATCAGATCCAGGGCATAACGGAAATAAATCGTCTGCGCGTCTTCGATCCTATTCGCGCTCAGGATCAGCATGGATTCCGCCTGCTTCAGCAAAGCGTCACGGAAGGAGCGGTCTGACTTGATCTTCTCCAGCGCGCCTGGTTCTTCCGCCTGCCTCAGGAACCAGCTCGATGCCGCCGAAACTGAGTCCTCGATCCGAAGGAGCTGCGTATCAATCTCCATTCCCCGTTCCCGGCAGAACAGGTTCATCTCATATCCTGATTCCCGTACAAGGACATTCCGCATGTTCCGGTACATGACCACAGCCATGGAACCGGACAGCGCGACCGTAACTGCCAGCAGCAGATTCATCAGCTTAAACCGAATACTGATCTTGTGCTTTTTATGTCCTGTATTCATGTTCTCCTGCTCCTGAACCAGTAAGTGTAAAAGTCAGAAAAACCCAATGACTCATACAAGCTGCGCGCCTTCCGGTTACTTGATACAACCTGAAGGTAAGCGCGTTTTGCTCCCAGTCTCTCCGCCTCCTGAAGCAGGGTGGAGCACACAGCCCTGGCATATCCCCTGCCCCAGCAGCTTGGACTGACATAGATCGCATAGATGCCGACCCAGTCCCTGTCCCGTATTCCAAGCCCGGACGCAACCATCCTTCCATCGATCTCAATCGATGCGGCAATGGTCTTTTTCGGAATCGCCGCGTACATCTTCGGCACGATCCTCCGCAAGGTGGGGTCGGATGTCCCGTTCAGCGAAAACAGGCCTTTGATCCATTCATCCGTCACATGCGCCTTCAGCTGTACGGTCATATCCTCCCGGAAATGAACCAGCGTCGGCAGATTCAGCCTGTTGTCAAACAGGTACTCCTTTCCCTCCGGTTCCATCAGACATGAGCCGCCGATCTCCATTGTCATCACATCCGTCCGGTGCCGGACCTCATAACCTCTGCTTTCCAGCATCCGGTCAAATCCAGGATCCAGAAGCGGCTGGATCTTGAAGTTTGCCGGGCATTTCAGGTCTGCGTAGATCTCCTCACAATATGAAATCTTCTCCGCAAGGGGGAGCGTACTCTCCCCGATCTGCTCCACCGAATTCGTCCGGTAGGTATAATTATGGGAGTAGCGCAAAAGCCACCCGTCATAGAATTCCACACGGTAAGACGGCCATGCATTGAGGGACATCTCCTCCATGTATTTGATTTCCTGATTTCTGATTTCCTTCTCCACGATTCCCGTTTATTGCTTTCAGACAAATATCATACTCATGTTCAGTTCGTAACAAGTCTCTCCCCTGCCGGCGGGCCGGCCTGTGGGCATGTCTTGAAACGACAGTTCCTTATTCCTTCGCCTGCCACCTTCCGGCAGCGCCGCATGGAAGATACAGCGCACTGTCAGAAACAGGAAGTCCCACCTCCTGGGAATCCACAACCCCGCCAAAACGTTTCACGACCTCTGTTGAAATCAGATAAGTCAGGACTCCGGGAGCCAGCCCGGTCGTATAGGAATTGATCAGGTAGAACAAAGGCTGCTCCGACAGCAGGGACGCAGTCAACTTCACAAGATCGTGAAGATGATCCTCGATCTTCCACAGTTCCCCCTTCGGACCTCTCCCATAAGAAGGCGGATCCATGATGATCCCATCATAATGGTTCCCCCTTCGGATCTCGCGCTCCACAAATTTCCTGCAGTCATCCGTCAGCCAGCGGATCTTCGCGTCTGCCAGGCCGCTGGAGGCGGCATTCTCTTTCGCCCACTGGGTCATGCCCCTGGATGCGTCCACATGGGTGACCACCGCGCCTGCGCTTGCCGCTGCAATGGTAGCGCCCCCCGTATAGGCAAACAGGTTCAGGACACGGACCGGGCGATCAGAATCCGCGGTGCGCCCCGCGCGTACCGCCTTCCGGATGATGCCGGAAAACCATTCCCAGTTCACCGCCTGCTCCGGAAACAGCCCTGTATGCTTGAAGGAAAAGGGCTTCAGGTGAAATGTCAGGCAGCGGTCCCCAAGCTGGTATCCAATCGTCCACTGTTTGGGAAGATCAATAAACTCCCACTCGCCTCCGCCGGACGTTGACCTGTGGTAGCGTGCGTTTATTTTTCTCCAGCGGCCGTCCCTGCGCTCCGTGTTCCAGATCACCTGCGGATCGGGACGCACCAGCAGGTATTTCCCCCACCGTTCCAGCTTCTCGCCTCCCGATGTGTCCAGGATCTCATAATCGGCCCAGCCATCCGCCACAAACATCTTCCCGTGTCTCCTTCTCTATCCAGTTCGCTCTGTCCTGAACAGGGTTCATCTTTATCGGCCTGCCCTGTGCAGGGTTCCTCTTTATCTGTCCTGTTCAGGCTCCATCTGCGCGGCCACAGACAGCAGCGCGTCAAACCGGTCAATCCTGGGAACGCGCTGTATCTGCGCATCCACATCCCCGAATCCGTATCCGGCATAGACAAACGGGATACCGGCCTTGCGTGATGCCTCCAAGTCTCCCATTGTATCTCCCACATAGAATGCTCTGTCCAGGCTGTTCCGCTCCACGCACAGGCGGATATTGCTTCCCTTATCCTGCATGGTATCTTCAAAGCACAAATGATCTTCGATCAGGCCATCCATCCCCAGTGCCAGCAGGAAATCCTCAATATATCCCTTCTGGCAATTGCTCACGATGTACAGATGCCATCCGCCTGAAGAGAGCGCCCTCAGCGTTTCCCTGACAGACGGGTAGACCGTGCCCGGATGATCCCTGAGGTATTCCACCTCAAACCGCATCGCCGTATCCAGCACCTCCCGCCTTCTGGCGGGCGGCAGAAACGGGAACAGCCGGTCTCCGATCTCCACCATCGTCTTCCCAAGGCACTGCCCCATCTGTTCTACCGTGATCTCATGCTCCACATCAGGACACGCCTTCAGTGCCTCGTTCCAGGAGTCGGTGATCACCTCAACCGCATCCCACAGGGTTCCATCCACATCCAGAAGAATCCCGCGCTTTGGTTCCGCCATATTTCTTCCATCCTCCGCCCGGTAACGCACGTTCTGCCTGCGGCGGATGCCGCAGGCAGAACGAAGCCTTCGGATCTGCAAACAAGGATGTAATCAGCGCAATCCGCTCGGTTCATCTGTTCACAGCCCCTTACCCGGCCATCCTTTCTCAGTCAGCGTCGCTGAACTCATCCTTGCCGGCTCCGCACAGCGGACACACAAAATCATCCGGGATGTCTTCCCACTTCGTCCCCGGCTCGATCCCGCCTTCCGGATATCCTTCTTCCTCGTTGTATTCCCATCCGCAAAGATCACATACCTTTTTCATAACCGAAATCACTCCTTCCTCATTGATCCAAGGGCAGTTTTCCGTACCCACACGTAAACAGCCCTGCCGTCTTGAAAAAAGCGGCACAGCCCCTGCTCTGCCGCCCTGTTTGCCTGAAAGTATATCATGTACCAGCGCTTTCGGCAATAATCACATCTTGCATAGATTCCGCCAGACGACAGGCCACGTTACAAATCACACCTTTTTTACTGAAAACGCCCGAATTACAACTTCTCAAAATCACTGGCGGGATGCTTGCACAGCGGGCAGATGAAGTCTGCGGGCAGTTCCTCTCCTTCATACACATATCCGCAGATCTTGCACACCCAGCCTGTTTTCTTCTCTTCCATGATCTGCGGCTTCGGCTTGATATGCTCGAAATAATACGCATAGGTCACGCTGGCCACGTCGCTGAGCACGCGGCATTCGGTCACCTCGGCGATGAACAGGGTATGGGTCTCAAACTCCATGGATTCGATCACCCTGCCGCTGATCAGCGCATTTGCGCCCTTCGTCACGTAGTACAGGCCGTTGGCGGACCGCTGCGCGTCTGCCGCGTCTGCGAATTTGTCCACGTCCCGCCCGGACTGGAACCCGAAATGCCGGAAGGTATCAAAGGTGACATCCTGGGACAGCACCGATACGTTGAAGACGCCGGTCTTTTTGATCATGTCATGGGTATAGTTCCCTTTGTTCACCGCGATGGTGATGCGATTCGGCTCGGAGGTGACCTGGGACGCGGTGTTGATGATGCAGCCGTTGTCCTTCTCTCCGTCCTTTGCCGTCAGCACAAAGAGGCCGTAGCTGAGCTTGAACATGGCCTTGGTGTCCATCACGGCCTCCGGTGCCGCTTCCTTCTCCTTTGCCGCAGCGGCAATCTGAGTAACCTCTGTCTTTTTCTCGATGGTCGCGTCGATCGCGTCCGCAATGGCATCGATCTGCGCCAGCTGGTCTTCCTTGAGCGCGGACTTAATCGTCAGGGTCTCATTGAGGATCGTCATCTTCTTGCATTTTTCCAGAAGCTCCCGCATGAGCTTGCCGCTGGTGGGTGCCCAGGAGCCGTTCTCGATGATTGCCACAGTCCGGTTCTGGATATTATGCGCTGCCAGGTCATAGAGGAAGCTCTCCATCTGGACAAATATGCCTGCATTATAGGTCGTAGACGCGAGGACCAGGTGGCTGTAGCGGAACACTGCAGAGATGATCTCGCTGGCAGGTGCCACGGATACATCGAACATGTAAGTGGGAATCCCTTTCTCCCGAAGCCGGATCGCCAGGCACTCCGCCGCGTTCTCCGTATGATGGTACACCGAGGCGTAAGCGATCACGACACCGGTTTCCTCCGGCGTATAGGTCGCCCAATGCTGATAACGGTCAACAAAGTCACCAATGTTCTTTCTCCAGACAAAGCCATGCAGCGGGCAGAGATACTTCAGGTCCAGCCCCGCCGCCTTCTTGAGAACTGCCGTAACCTGTGTCCCGTACTTGCCCACAATATTCGTGTAGTACCTGCGCGCTTCCTCCATGTAGTCACGCTCAAAGTCCACCTCATCCGCGAACAGCGCTCCGTTTGTCGCGCCGAAGGTACCAAACGCATCCGCGGTGAACAGCACGCCATTGAAGGTGTCATAAGTCATCATGACCTCAGGCCAGTGCACCATCGGCGCATTGACAAACGTCAGTGTATGAACACCGCTTGAGAAGGTATCTCCCTCCTTTACGATCATGCATCTCGCATCCACATCAAAGGTGAAGTACTGCTTCATCATCACCGCAAGCTTCTGGTTGCAGATGATCTTCACGTCCGGATAGCGCCTGACAAGCTCCTCCAGCGTGGCACTGTGGTCCGGCTCCATATGATGCACCACAATATAGTCCAGATGGCGGCCTGCAAGCGCATGCTCCACATTCTCAAAAAATACGGTTCCTACCGCAGCATCCACCGTATCAAAGAGAACCGTCTTCTCATCCGTCAGCAGGTAGGAATTGTAGGAGACCCCGCGCGGAACGGAGTATACTCCCTCAAACATAGCCAGGCGCCTGTCATTCGCACCCACCCAGATCAGGTCATTCGTCACTTTTCTGCAGCAATACATAGGTTTCCCTGTCCTTTCTCCGGAAAACGTCCGGATTCCTGAGATTTTGCAACTGCCCGGAACCTGTCCCGAACCGTTACAAGGTTTTATCGTACGCCAGTGTACCGTCTCAATCACTTTTGATGTTATGATTGCAAAAGTCACGCAATCACTTTTGATGCTATGATTGCAAAAGCCATATTCAGACGGAGCACCAGTCCATTGTAGCATAAAAATAAAAGCCGGGGGAGCACCGCATTCCCCCGGCTTTTATTTTCTACCTGAAGTAGACAAGGACGCATCCCTGTCAGCAAGGCATTCTCCTGATGAGGACTCTCCGGAATCCATTCAGGAGTAAGGTACCTTCCACTTAATCCACGTCAAAGGCCTCTTTCATCTTTTCGCGGAAAGACTTCTTTTTCTTCTTCGGTTCCGCCTCTTCCTCCGTCGGGCTGTTCAAAGTGTTGCCTGTCAGCATGTCGAAATGCCGCAGGGCTTCCTTAGCCTCCTCGCTCAGGCGCGAAGGCGTGCGGATCGTCAGTGTGACATAATGGTCGCCCCGGATATCCTTGTTCCGGACGCTCGGGACGCCCTTGCCCCGCAGCCTCACGCGGGTTCCGGACTGGGTTCCCGGACGGATGGTATAGATCACGTCTCCATCCACCGTTTTGACCCTCAGGTCGCCCCCAAGGGCTGCCTGCGCATAGGAGATCTCCACATTCGAGAAGATATCCATATCCTGGCGGACAAAATTCGGATCGGATGCGACACGCACCTCCACCAGAAGGTCTCCCCGGGGGCCGCCGTTGATCCCCGGCTCTCCCTTTTCCCGGATCCGGATGCTCTGTCCGTCATCAATGCCTGCAGGGATCGTCACTTCGATCTTCTTCTTGCTGGAAGTATAACCGCTTCCCGCGCAGTTCGGGCACTTCTGCTCGATGATCTTTCCCGTCCCGCGGCAGTCCGGACAGGGCTGCGTACTCTGCATCATCCCAAAGAAACTCTGCTGGCGGATCGTAACGGAGCCTGTACCACGGCACTTGGGACAGATCTTCGGCGCTGTCCCCGGCTTTGCGCCTGTTCCATGGCAAGTCGTGCATTCATCCTTCAGCGTGACCTCCACGTTTCTGGTGCACCCTGAGATCGCATCCGCAAAGGAAATGGAAACACGTGTGCGCAGGTTCGCACCCTGCATCGGGGCGTTGGGATTGCGCTGCCGCCTGCCGCCTCCGAACAGGTCTGAGAAAATATCTCCCATGCCGCCCATTCCGCCGAAGATATCCGAAAAATCAAATCCGCTGGCATCAAACCCGCCGCCCTGCTCAAACGCGGCATGACCAAACTGGTCATACTGCTGGCGCTTCTGCGGGTCACTCAGAATCGCGTACGCCTCCGATGCCTCCTTAAACTTCTCGGCAGCCGATTCATCTCCGGGGTTCATGTCCGGATGATACTTTTTCGCCAGCTTCCGGTATGCCTTTTTCAGCGTCTCCTCATCCGCCTTCCGGTCGACGCCCAGCACCTCATAATAGTCTCTTTTGTCTGCCATACTCACTCCCAATATGCATGCCGAAAGGTCTGTGCGGGATCCTCCCGCACAGACCCGTTTTTATCTGATAGCTCCGGCCAGTTATACCGGTCAGACCTCTCTGTAATCTCCGTCAACGACATCATCGTCCGCGGAGCCGCCCTGTGCATTGCCTGCACCGGCTCCCGGCTGCGGCCCCGGGCCTGCCTGGCCCTGCTGCTGCGCCGCCTGCTGCTGATAGAGCTTCTCGAACAGCTTCTGGGCGCTTGCCATCAACTTCTCTCTTCCGGCCTTCAGATCGTTGATCTGATCATCCGTCAGCTCGTCGCCGCACTTCGCAATCGTCTCCTTCAGGGACTTGAGGTCAGCCTCAACCGCAGCCTTATCGGATGCATCCAGAGCAGCGCCTGCCTCTTCCATGGCCTTCTCGGTCTGGAATACGATCGCGTCCGCATCGTTCTTCGTGTCAATGCCTTCCTTGCGCTTCTTATCCTGCGCTTCGTACTCGGCAGCTTCCTTTACAGCCTTATCGATCTCATCATCGGACATGTTGGAGCCGGATGTGATGGTGATGTGCTGCTCCTTGCCGGTGCCCAGATCCTTCGCGGAGACATTCACGATGCCGTTCGCGTCGATGTCAAATGTAACCTCGATCTGCGGCACGCCTCTCCTTGCTGGCGGGATCCCATCCAGACGGAACTGGCCAAGGGTCTTGTTGTCACGGGCAAACTGTCTCTCACCCTGCACCACATGGATGTCAACAGCCGTCTGATTGTCCGCAGCCGTGGAGAAGATCTGGCTCTTCTTGGTCGGGATGGTCGTATTGCGCTCAATCAGCTTCGTCGCAACGCCGCCCAGGGTCTCGATGGACAGAGACAGCGGGGTAACATCCAACAGAAGGATATCGCCCGCGCCTGCATCGCCTGCAAGCTTGCCGCCCTGAATC
The DNA here is from genome assembly GCA_946405675.1 of uncultured Clostridia bacterium. Classification (GTDB taxonomy): domain Bacteria; phylum Bacillota; class Clostridia; order Lachnospirales; family Lachnospiraceae; genus Porcincola. Next base: position 312 of record CAMJIC010000009.1, on the reverse strand, counting down.
GCCGCACCGATGGCAACACACTCGTCCGGGTTCAGCGTCTTGCTGGGCTCCTTGCCGGTCAAAGCCTTCACCTTATCCTGCACCGCAGGGATACGGGTGGAGCCGCCCACCAGAAGCACCTTTCCAAGCTCGGAAGCGGTGATGCCCGCATCCGCGAGCGCCTTGCGGACAGGATCCGCCGTGGCATCCACCAGGTCAGCGGTCAGCTCATCAAACTTCGCCTTTGTCAGATCCATCTCGAAATGCTTCGGGCCGGTTTCATTTGCCGTGATGAAGGGCAGATTGATGTTGGTGGTCGTCGCGGAGCTCAGC
>CAMJIC010000008.1 GCA_946405675.1 uncultured Clostridia bacterium | reverse complement strand
GGGAGAAGGTCTGGCATTTCGTCCCGACGGTGAAAGCGGGAGCGCATCTGGTGGGCGGAGATATTCTGGGAACGGTGCAGGAGACGCATATCATTACCCAGAAGATCATGGTTCCGCCTCATACGGAAGGGACCCTGAAGTCGATCAAAGAGGGAGACTTCAAAGCGACGGATACGGTGGCGGTCCTGACGAAGGAAGACGGGACGGACATGGAGATCACGCTGATCCAGAAGTGGCCGGTCCGCCGTGAGCGTCCTTATGCGAAGAAGCTCGCGCCGGATAAGCCGCTGGTGACCGGACAGAGAGTCATTGATACGCTGTTCCCCATCGCCAAGGGTGGTGTAGCCGCGATCCCTGGCCCGTTCGGTTCCGGAAAGACGGTGGTGCAGCACCAGCTGGCAAAGTGGGCGGAGGCGGATGTTGTCGTCTACATCGGCTGCGGTGAACGCGGGAACGAGATGACGGACGTTCTGAATGAGTTTCCGGCGCTGAAGGACCCGAAGTCGGGGTATTCCCTGATGGAGCGGACGGTCCTGATCGCGAATACCTCTGACATGCCGGTTGCGGCGCGTGAGGCATCCATTTACACAGGAATCACCATTGCGGAATATTTCCGTGACATGGGCTACTCCGTGGCACTGATGGCGGATTCCACCTCCCGCTGGGCGGAGGCGCTCCGTGAGATGAGCGGACGTCTGGAGGAGATGCCTGGTGAAGAAGGATATCCGGCATATCTGTCCTCCAGGTTGGCACAGTTCTATGAAAGAGCCGGGCATGTGGTGACGCTTGGATCGGATCAGAGAGAGGGAAGCCTGAGCGCGATCGGCGCGGTCTCGCCTGCAGGCGGAGATATTTCCGAGCCGGTCTCCCAGGCGACGCTCCGGATCGTCAAGGTCTTCTGGAGACTGGACGCGGCGCTGGCCTATCAGAGACATTTCCCGGCGATCAACTGGCTCAGCTCCTATTCCCTGTACCTGGATTCCCTCGGGAAATGGTTTGATGACCAGACCGATGGGGAGTGGATGAAGCTCAGGAGCCAGATGATGCGGATCCTGCAGCAGGAGAGCGAGCTCAATGAGATGGTGCAGCTGGTGGGTATGGATGCTTTGTCCGCGCCTGACCGCCTGACGATGGAAGCGGCGCGTTCGATCCGTGAGGACTACCTGAACCAGAACGCATTCATGGATTCCGATACCTACACGACGCTGGAGAAGCAGCATCTGATGATGAAGCTGATCCTGGCGTATTTCGACAAGGGAAATGAGGCACTGAAAAACGGCGCGGCGATCGAGGCTTTGGTAAAGCTTGGATGCCGTGAAGACATTGGCCGATATAAGTATACCGATATTGAGAAGATCCGGCCGGAGTATGACAGGATCATGAAGAATCTGGACGATGAGATCCGCGCTGCGGTGGAGCAGGGCCAGGAGTAAGGGGGCATATTTATGGCAAGAGAATACAGAACCATTCAGGAAGTTGCCGGCCCTCTGATGATGGTGCGCGGTGTTGAGGGCGTTGCGTATGATGAGCTCGGCGAGATCGAGCTTGAAAGCGGAGAGAAGAGGCGCTGCAGGGTCCTGGAGATCAATGGCGGAAATGCGCTGGTGCAGCTGTTTGAGAATTCCACCGGCATCAATGTTGAGACCTCCAAGGTGAGGTTCCTTGGCAGGTCCATGGAGCTGGGCGTGTCGGAGGACATGCTGTCCCGTGTCTTCGACGGACTGGGACGTCCCATCGATGACGGCCCGGAGATTCTTCCGGAGGAGCGCCGTGATATCAACGGACTGCCGATGAACCCGGCGGCCCGTGCATACCCGGAGGAGTTCATACAGACAGGCGTCTCGGCGATCGATGGCCTGAACACCCTGGTCAGAGGACAGAAGCTGCCGATCTTCTCGGCATCCGGCCTTCCCCATGCGCAGCTGGCGGCACAGATCGCAAGGCAGGCAAAGGTGGTCGGGACGAAGGAACCCTTCGCGGTGGTATTTGCCGCAATGGGCATTACCTTCGAGGAATCCAATTATTTCATCGAATCCTTCCGGGAGACCGGAGCAATCGACCGTGCGGTCCTGTTCATGAACCTGGCCAATGACCCTGCCGTCGAGCGTATCGCAACGCCCCGTATGGCATTGACTGCGGCGGAGTATCTGGCCTTTGAGAAGGGCATGCATGTCCTGGTCATCATGACCGACATCACCAACTACGCCGAGGCCCTGCGTGAGATCTCCGCGGCCCGCAAGGAGGTTCCGGGACGCCGCGGCTATCCCGGCTATATGTATACGGATCTTGCTTCTCTGTATGAGAGGGCAGGACGGCAGATCGGAAGGAAAGGATCCATCACAATGATCCCGATTTTGACCATGCCGGAGGATGATAAGACCCATCCGATCCCGGATCTGACCGGTTACATCACGGAGGGACAGATCATCCTGAGCCGTGACCTGTACCGGAAAGGGCTTGAGCCGCCCATCGATGTGCTTCCTTCTTTGTCCCGTCTGAAGGATAAGGGAATCGGAGAAGGCAAGACGCGGGCGGATCACGCCAATACCATGAACCAGCTGTTCGCGGCTTATGCAAGGGGCAAGGACGCGAAGGAGCTCATGGTCATCCTGGGCGAGGCTGCGCTGACGGACATTGACAAGCTGTACGCGAAGTTCTCCGATGAATTTGAAGAGAAGTACATCAACCAGGGATACCGGACTGACCGTTCCATCCAGGAGACCCTTGATATCGGATGGGAGCTTCTGCGGATCCTGCCCAGGAGCGAGCTGAAGAGGATCAAGGACGAGTACCTGGATGCGTACTACGAGAAGAAGTAAGGGGGTGACCTCTTTTGGCCAGTTCAACGATCATACCCACCAGGATGGAGCTTACCCGTCTCAAGAGGAAGCTGGTTACGGCCCGCAAGGGACATAAGCTGCTCAAGGACAAGCGGGATGAGCTGATGAGGCAGTTCCTTATCATGGTCCGTGAGAACAGGGAACTGAGGGAGGCTGTCGAGAAGGGCATCGGAGACGCGAACCGCGGCTTCGCGCTTGCGAGAAGCTCGATGTCGGACGAGGCGGTGCGGGTTGCGTTCATGGCACCCAAGCAGAGGGTCTCCATCGGAGTTTCCTACAAAAATATCATGAGCGTCAATGTTCCGGAGTATTCCTTCGATACCCGGACGAGCGACGCGTCAGATATGTTTTCCTACGGATTCGCGTTTACTTCCGCGGATCTGGATGAGGCAGTGGAGCAGCTGTCCGGGGTATTTGACAAGATGCTGAAGCTTGCACAGACAGAGAAGAGCTGTCAGCTGATGGCTGCGGAGATCGAGAAGACAAGGCGGCGCGTGAATGCGCTGGAGCATGTTATGATCCCTCAGCTGGAGGAGGACATTAAGTACATTACGATGAAGCTGGACGAGAACGAGCGCTCGAGCCAGATCCGTCTGATGAAGGTGAAGGACATGATGCTCGAGCAGGCGCACCATTACGAAGAACGTGAGGAGGCGCGCGCTGCCAGGAAGGCATCTTCCTGAAGGGAAGGATCTGCCGCAAAAGAACTTGTACATCCTGCTTATCGTTTCATCCGATTGCACAGGTTGGGAATCAATCGCATAGTGAGTGCTTCTTTTGTAATGCAAGGAAACAGCCGGTCCGCGGTGCGGAGCGGCTGTTTTGTTACAAGGAACACTTCTGCCAGCGTAACTGCCCACTTCCCGGCTGGGCAGGCTATGGATTGCACGAGGAGGGCATCCGCAGCGTCGGTTCTTAGCGAATGCAAGCCAAAGGCGCAGCATGAGCTTAGAACCGCTACGCGAGGACATAAGCGCGAGCGGCCCTCCGACGCAATCCATAGCCTGACCAGCCGGGCAGTGAACAGAAACGCTGGCAGGAGTGTGACTTGTAACATTGTTTTATCGATCAGACAGAAACATTTGGTTGAGGTACTTTACAGACCTATATTTTGTGCTATGATATGTCTTGCACCCCCTATATATGGAACGAAAGTGAGCAAGGAGTGCGGGAACTGAGGGACGGTGAAGCGGTTTGGACATCATGGGAAGTGCAGAGGATGTTTCAGACGCTTCTATCATCATACGGAAGAAGGGAGTTTCACCGGAAATGCCGGGAGCGGCTGCGGGATCATTTCCTGTCGGGGATCCTGTATATGAGAAGGGTGGCCTGCGGCAGAGATTTCTGCAGGATGTACCGGTGTTTCGGGTGAGAATGAAAATATGCTGAATGTCAGGAAGAGGAACGGCGCGGTTGTCCCGTTTGACGGAGACAAGATCCAGGCTGCGATGGAGAAGGCGTTCCGGGCGACGGGGACGCCGGTGCCGGGGGAGTATATCATGAACAAGATGCTCATGAATATTTATGCCCTGATGCGGACGGAGGACAACATCGTAGACATCGAATCCATTCAGGATTCGGTGGAGCAGGTGCTTTCGGAGTCGGGCTATTTCCGCGTGTCGAAGGCCTATGTCCTGTACCGCAGCCAGAGGAAGAGCGTCCGTGAGGCGGCATCAAGTGTCCTGGATTACTCAAAGCTTGTGAACGGGTATCTGGACCGTCTGGACTGGAGGGTGAAGGAGAATTCCACCGTCCAGTACACGCTGGGCGGGCTGATCCTGTCGAATTCAGGGGCGGTCACGGCGAATTACTGGCTCAATGAGATCTATGATCCGGAGATCGCGCAGCTGCATAAGAAGGCATCGATCCATCTGCATGACCTGAGCATGCTGGCGCCTTACTGCGCCGGCTGGAACCTGAAGCAGCTGATCTGTGAAGGGATCAAGGGCGTGTCCGGCAGGATTGCCTCCAGCCCTGCGAAGCATTTGTCCACACTTTGCAACCAGATGGTGAATTTCCTGGGCATCATGCAGAACGAGTGGGCCGGCGCGCAGGCATTTTCCTCCTTCGACACCTACCTTGCGCCCTTCGTGCGGACGGATCATCTGGACTATAAGGGTGTGAAGCAGTGTGTGCAGAGCTTTATCTACGGCGTGAATACGCCTTCCAGATGGGGCTGCCAGTCTCCCTTTACGAATGTGACGCTGGACTGGACGGTACCGGAGGATCTGAAGGATCAGAAGGCTGTCGTGGGCGGCAGGGAGCAGGATTTTACCTACGGCGACTGCAAGAAAGAGATGGACATGATCAACAAGGCGTTCATTGAGATCATGACTGAAGGGGACGCGCAGGGCCGCGGGTTCCAGTATCCGATCCCGACGTATTCCATCACGAAGGATTTTGACTGGGGGGAAAATGAAAACAACCGTCTTCTGTTCGGGATGACGGCGAAGTATGGCACGCCTTATTTTTCCAACTATGTGAACAGTGACATGAAGCCGTCGGACATCCGCTCGATGTGCTGCAGGCTCCGCCTGGACCTTCGGGAGCTCAAGCGCAGGAACGGAGGGTTCTTTGGAGCAGGTGAGTCCACGGGCTCCATCGGCGTCGTGACCATCAACCTGCCGCAGCTGGCGTATCTGTGCCAGACGGAGGAAGAATTCTGGGAGAAACTGGATCACCTGATGGACGTCTGCGCCAGGTCGCTGCATACGAAGCGGGAGGTGGTATCAAACCTGCTTGAGGCGGGGCTGTATCCCTATACCCACGCATACCTGGGGACGTTTGAGAATCATTTCTCAACGATCGGAATCTGCGGCGGCAATGAGATGTGCCTGAACGCAAGGTGGCTCGGCCATGATCTGACCCATCCAAAGAGCCAGGCGTTTGTAGAGCGGATGCTGAAGCATATGAGGGAGCGTCTGTCTGATTATCAGGAGAAGTACGCGCCGGAGCTGTTCAATCTGGAGGCGACGCCCGCGGAATCTACCGCATACCGGTTCGCGAAGCATGACCTGAGCCGGTTCCCGGACATTCATACGGCCAATGACCATGGAACCCCATACTATACGAACTCGACGAATCTTCCGGTGGGAACGACGGACGACGTGTTTGAGGCACTGGATGTGCAGGATCATTTCCAGCCGCTGTATACCTCAGGAACGGTATTCCACACATTCCTGGGAGAGAAGCTTCCGGACTGGAGGAGCGCGGCGAAGCTGGTAAAGACGATCACCGATACCTATAAGCTGCCGTATGTATCCATCAGCCCGACCTATTCCGTCTGCCCGGACCACGGTTATATCGCAGGGGAACACTTCACCTGTCCGGTCTGCGGGAAGGAGGCGGAGGTCTATTCCAGGATCACGGGCTATTACCGCCCTGTCAAGAACTGGAACGACGGCAAGTCCCAGGAATTCAGGGACAGGAAGGTGTATGACGCGGCCGTATCCGCCAGCGCCTGGGCTGCCAGAGGGCAGAAAGCGGGGGTGGAAGACCATGGCGTATCGAAGGATCCTTCCACGAAGGCGGATCTGCCTGAGGAAAGAAAAAAGGACAGCATGCGCCCGACTCCGATCCTGGTCACGACGAAGACCTGCCCGAAGTGCAGGGTCATCCGGAATTATATGGATGAGAACGGGATCGATTACCGCGTGGTGGTGGCGGGGGAGAAAGAGGCAGACAGGCTGATCTCCCAATTCCACATAACCAGTGCGCCGACCCTGATCGGAACCAACGGAGAAGGTCTGGTAGCCTATACCGATATACCGGCGATCCGGGCGTATCTGGAATCCGCCATCCTGCCTCACGGGAAGGCAGTGTGATCGTGTCGTCCACAGCCGCTGAATGCAACAGGCTTTTATTGATGCAGAGTCAATGAGGCGGGACTGGGCAGACTTTTGATGGATCGTTTTATTCAGGAGGGATCAGGATGCGCATCGCCGGACTTCAGAAACTGACGCTTTTGGATTATCCGGGGGAGGTTGCATGCACGGTGTTCATGCAAGGCTGCAACCTGCGCTGCCTCTTCTGCCATAATCCGGAACTGGTGGTTCCTGAACTATATCAAAGCAGCATTTTTCCATCGATGAATACTTCCCATTCCGGGGGAGAGTTTCCGTCCGGAGACTCTCCCTCCCCGGAGGAAGTGTTTTTCGATTATCTTGACCGCCGCCGGGGGAAACTGTCCGGTGTGGTTGTTTCTGGAGGAGAACCCACTTTGTATACTGATCTTCCGGATTTTCTTGCAAGGATCCGGAGGATGGGATACCTGGTGAAACTTGATACCAATGGAATGAGACCGGAAGCCTTGCGCCTGATCATAGACGCAGGGCTTGTTGACTATGTGGCGATGGATGTCAAGAACAGCCCGGAAAAATACGCGCAGACCTGTGGGGTTGGCGGACTTACTGAAGGTGGCGGCTCTGATCCGAAAGCTCCTTCCTCACTGTGGGAAATGGCAAGGGAGAGCATATCACTCCTGACGGAGGGACGTGTTCTGTATGAGTTCCGGACGACCATCGCCATCGGCCTGCATACAGAGGCGGATGTGGAAGCGATGGCTTGTCAGCTCCGGGGAGCACGGGCATGGTTCCTGCAGCAGTTTACAGGCGGGAAAGCGATTGTGGGAGATTATAGCACCGGTAAGGTGCCAAAGATGCGCAGCCCCTCTCCGGCAGAGATGGAGAAGATGAAGGAAGCCGCACAGGCGTTTGTTCCGGCTGTGTCATTGCGCGGGGTGTGAGCTGTAATTTTCAGGGGCATCCGCCACGGTTTCCCGGCGCAAAAGGATTGACAGACCAATTTAGCAATGTTATATTGTCGGCGGGCGGGCGCTGAGTGCGCCGGCCTTTTGTTGTTCCATGATAAAGGAGGATGGAGTATGGCGATTTTTAAGGGAGCAGGAGTTGCGATCGTTACGCCCATGCACGCGGATGAGAGTGTGAATTATGCGAAGCTTCACGAGCTGATCGAGGAACAGATCGCTGCCGGAACGGACGCGGTCATTATCTGCGGAACGACTGGGGAGTCGGCATGCCTGACAGTCGAGGAGCACCTGAAGGTAATCGGGGAGTGCGTCAGATTTGTGGATCACCGCATTCCGGTCATTGCCGGAACCGGCTCCAACTGTACGCAGGATGCGGTCTTGATGTCGAAGGAAGCGGAGCAGATGGGAGCGGATGGACTGCTTCTGGTTACTCCATATTATAATAAAGCGACCCAGAAGGGATTGATCGAGCATTATACAAGGATATCGGAGGATGTGAATATCCCGATGATCCTTTACAATGTGCCAAGCCGCACCGGCTGTAATCTTCTGCCGGAGACGATCGCGTATCTTGCAGAGCATACGGAGCATGTACGCGCCGTCAAAGAGGCCAGCGGGAACATTTCCCAGATCGCGAAGGTCAAGGCGCTGGCAGGGGACGCGATCGACCTGTATTCGGGCAATGATGACCAGATCGTGCCGATCCTTTCCCTCGGCGGTGTCGGTGTGATTTCGGTTCTGTCCAATGTTGCGCCCCGCCAGACGCATGAGATCTGCCAGGCGTGGTTTGACGGCGATACGGCCAGAAGCGCACGCCTGCAGCTGGAAGCACTGGATCTGATCGGCTCCCTGTTCTGCGAGGTGAATCCGATCCCGGTCAAGACAGCAATGAACCTGATGGGGAAAGAGGTCGGGCCGCTCCGTCTGCCGATGTCTGAGATGGAGGCGAAGAACGTAGAGCGTCTGAGAAAGTCCATGCAGGATTACGGTATCCTGTAAAGGAACCATAGGTACGTCTCCGCATCAGGCGGAGACGCACCGGAAACCGCCCAGCTCCGAAGGAGCGTGCCCGCCGGAGGCGGGTTTCTCCCCGGCTTCCTTGCCGGGGAGAAAGGCATAGGTACGTCTCCGCATCAGGCGGAGACGTACCGGACATTGCCTGCCGTCTGCGTATGGCAGCGGGAATCAAGGATAGGAGTTAAGAATCGGAATATGACAAAGGTACTGTTGACCGGCTGCAATGGCCGGATGGGAAAAGTGATCACGGAGCTTGCGGCAGCGGATCCGGAGATCGGGATCGTTGCGGGAATCGATGTAGCGGGAACATGCGCGGGCGATTATCCGGTGTATGGGAGCATCGGCGAGGTGCAGGAGACGCCGGATGTGATCGTGGATTTCAGCTCTCCGAAAGTGTTTGACGGGATGATGGACTACGCTGTGGATCATCAGGTTCCGGTGGTGGTCTGTACGACAGGGCTGTCGGAGGAACAGATCCGCAGGATCGGTGAGGATGCGCGGAAGGTCGCTGTGCTCAGGTCCGCGAATATGTCCCTTGGAATCAATCTCCTTCTGAAGCTGGTGAAGGAAGCGGCAGGAAAGCTTGCGCCGGAGGGCTTCGACATAGAGATCGTGGAACGGCATCACAATCAGAAGAAGGATGCGCCCAGCGGAACGGCGCTTGCGCTGGCGGAGAGCATCAACGAGGGAATGGACAACGCTTACAGCTTTACGTTTGACCGTTCTGAGCGTCTGGAGAAGCGCAGACCGAAGGAGATCGGCATCAGCGCCGTCCGGGGCGGGAATATTCCCGGCACGCATGAGGTCATTTTCGCAGGGCCGGATGAAGTGATCGAATTCAACCATATCGCGTATTCAAGGAGCATCTTTGGAAAGGGTGCGTTGGCAGCCGCGAAGTTCCTGGCCGGGAAAGGGCCGGGTCTTTATACCATGGCAGACGTGATCGGGTAAATCATAGAGTAATAAAAACGTAACTGTTCAGCACAGTCACTTGCGGGACCGCAAGTGACGTATGAAAACGTAAATAGTGCAGTCAGTCCGCCATTTTTGCGAAGCAAAAATTTGCATGGCGGACTGACGTAACAGTTCAGAACCAGGGGTTCTGAACTGTTACATAAAAACAGCGGCACGCTCAGGCTGTGCTTTCTGCAAACAGGATGGGGAGACAGGTAAGATATGCTGAAGGTAACAAAATTCGGCGGCAGTTCACTTGCCAGCGCAACACAGATGGCGAAGGTCGGGGAGATCGTGCATTCCGATCCGGACAGAAGATTCATCATTCCCTCTGCGCCGGGCAAGCGTTATTCAGATGATACGAAAGTCACGGATATGCTGTACCGGTGCTATGACAAGGCTGCCCAGGGGCAGGAGATTAGCGGAGATATGAAAATAATCGCCAGCCGGTATCAGGAGATCATAGATGGTCTTTCCCTGAACCTTTCTCTCGAGGAAGAGTTTGCCGTGATTGAAGACTATTTCCGCAGAAGGGCCGGAAGGGACTATGCGGCCAGCCGTGGCGAGTACCTGAACGGGATCGTGCTGGCGAATTATCTGGGCTGCAAGTTTATCGATGCGAAGGATGTCATCCTGTTTGACGCCCATGGGAATTTTGACGCGGAGGGCACCAACGATGTGTGCCGTGAACGGCTGAGAAATGTAGGAGTTGCGGTGATCCCGGGCTTTTACGGAGCGATGCCGGACGGGAGCATCAAGACATTTTCAAGGGGCGGGTCTGATATCACAGGTTCGATCATAGCCCGGGCAGTCAGGGCGAATGTCTATGAGAACTGGACGGATGTGTCAGGCTGCCTTGCCTGCGATCCCAGGATCGTTGAAAATCCGGAGGTGATTGAGACGGTCACTTACAGGGAGCTGCGTGAGCTATCCTACATGGGGGCGTCTGTCCTGCATGAAGATGCGATCTTTCCGGTCCGGGCTGAGGGCATCCCGATCAATATCCGGAATACCAACCGGCCGGATGACCATGGTACGCTGATCGTGGAGTCTACCGTGCGCAGCCCGCGGCATGTGATCACAGGGATCGCGGGAAGGACAGGTTTTTGCTCCATCACGGTGGATAAGGCCATGATGAACTCAGAGATCGGATTCGGGCGGCGTGTCCTGCAGGTCTTTGAGGAAAATGGCATTTCCTTTGAGCATACGCCCTCCGGGATCGATACTTTCTCGGTGCTGGTGCATCAGGAGGAGTTTGCGGATAAGGAGCAGGACGTGATCGCGGGGCTGCACAGGGCGGTCAATCCGGATAAGATCTATCTGGAGTCGGATCTTGCGCTTGTCGCCATCGTGGGCCGCGGGATGAAGAATGCCCAGGGTACCGCAGGGCGTCTGTGCACTGCGCTCGCGAATGCAGGCATCAACATCAAGATGATCGACCAGGGTTCGAGTGAGCTGAACATCATCGTGGGTGTTCAGAATGAAGACTTCAAGCGTGCGATCCGTGCGATTTACCGGGAATTCATCGAAAATGACGTGTGACCGGCAGAATGGATCCGAAATGGAATGAGATTGCGTCATGGAAACGCAGGCAGGCTGCGGCCTGCAGGCAGGAATGACATGAAGAACACCCCCACTGGCAGGAAGGCCTGCCGGCGGGGGTGTAGTCTTCGTTATGAGACCTGGCCGAAGCCCGGCCTGTTTGTCTTTTCATTCGATGACACAGCTCAGAAATCAATTAGGAGCTGTTCAGAAATAACTTGTACATATGACGCAGGACAAACGTTCATATGCAAGGAGGAAAACGCAGCCGTAGCGGGCTACGGCGAGGCTTTCCAACGCAGCAGATGAGCGTTTGGACAAGTCAGATGTACAAGTTATTCTGTAACAGATCCTTACATCGTCAGGTCGCAGGATCCATGATCTGCGCCAGCGCCGCCGCGACCACGTTGGTGGTATCTGCGATCCGGGAGGCGTTCACGACTGGATAATCGTTATACAGCCCGCTCTCCGTGGCAGGAATGTCCATGCCCGCGAGCGCGTCCTGGGAATCCATGCCCGGAAGGGCCTCCTGGGCCGCAGGATCGCCTGCGGTGGCTTGGTCCGGCTGTGCGGCCTGGACACCGGCCTGCGGATCTGTGCCATCTGCCTGTGCATCCGCGCTTTCAGACAGGGACGAGGCTTCTTCCAGCGATACGGTGATCTCGTCCGCAGATCCGGTCAGGCTGGAATCCTCCAGCTGGACCGTTCCGGCTGCGGTGTGATCCGCATTGGTCTCAACCGTAATATCCGGGGCGGTTTCTGATCCCGCGCCTGATTCAAGCGCCACCGCTTCGTCCACGGCGCCAGACGTCGTATCCGCAAGCCCGAGGGCGATCGTCTCTTCATAGCTGGCGGCGTCAAGCTGCGGCATATACTGGCTGACCTTTACCACGGGGAAGGGCTGGTCGGCGAAGCTTGCCAGGGAGGTGGAGCTGTCCTTCAGGTAGCTCCATGCACTGGGCATCGGAACCGGCTCGCCTTCTGTCTCCGTCTCTTCCTCATCCAGCTCAAATGTCTCCTCTGAAGAGGCTTCTTCCTGCAGGTATTCCCCGGTATCAATATCGATCGCATGATCTCCGGCAATGTCTTCGCCGGCCTGCGCTGCGGCGATCTGCTGCGCGGTACGTTCATCGATGTAGCCGTCAGAGCTTTCGCCGACTGCAACCCAGGTCCCGGCCTCGTCCTGGGGATTCTGTTCCGGACGGAGGGCCAGGTGCGCGTCATTCGCGATGCCCAGCGGCTGGATGATATCTCCGACAGGGTTGCTCTCGCCGGTCAGCGTCTTCAGCACATATGGCGTATCTGAATCATAGCCGACACGCTCTACCGAAAGGACACCGGTGATGCGGGAGCGGTTTTCATCGCTCAGCGCCGCCAGGAAACTCTGCGCGCCGTATCCGCCGTCCTCTTCTCCGGACAGGAAGAGGTAACAGATATCGGTATCCGTGACGACCTCTGCGAGAATGCGCGCGGACTCGATCAATGCGGCGGCACCTGACTTGTCATTGGCGAAGGGATCTCCCTCATCAGGGGAGCGCTTGGAGTCGTAGTGGGTCACTACAAGGAAAATGTCCTTCTTGCGGTTATTCTGTGAATTGGCCCCGCGCTCGGCAAGGATATTGACGCCTGGGGCATCCACGCCCTCCTCGTTCAGGGTTCCTTCATGAAATGCCTGCTCCTGGACGGTATATCCCATCTCCGCCATCTTTGTCTCGATATAAGAGGCAACGGCAAGCTCGCCGTCTGATCCGGTAGGGCTTTCCACCTGTCCCATCGCGTCCAGGTGCTCCTGGATGCGGTCAGCATTCGCAGCGATCAGGGGACCGGGGCTTTCATTCAGCTCGGTCTGCTTTGTCTCGACTTCATCCGCATCTCCTTCGTCCAGATGGAGGTCATAATATTCCTCATCTTCTTCGTCGTCAGGGCTTCCACGGAAGGCGCCGCCCCCGCCGATGCCTGACCCGCCGGAGGAAGGGGTGCTGCTTTCACCGGTCAGAGCGCCAAGGCTTGCGATCTTGTCCAGGGTTTTGGTATCTCCTGCCGCCATGGCATCCTGAAGCGTATCCATCGGGACGCCGGCGTTATACATGACATCCTCACCTGTATCCTCGATCAGGAAGGGGCTGTCCGACGCGCCGGAATCAAAACCGGCATCGATTCCCGCGTCAATTCCGGCATCGATCCCGGAACCGACGGAGCCGCTGTCGGATCCATCATCGAAGGTGATCTCATCGGCAAAGGCTCCTGCGCTGCCGGACAGGAGCGCAAGCGTACAGACCCCCGCGACTGCAGATTGCCGTATCCTTGTCAGTTGTTTTTTCTGCATTTCGTCAGTCTCTCCTCAGAACTGTATCCGAATGTCATCGTGCATCTGTTGCGAATGCAAATCAATCGTTACTTCCGTTTCAGGAATTTTCTCCACCTACATCTTAAATATACGTCAAAGATTGTCGAAACGCAATTGCATACACATTATTGACGGCAAAAAAACGTGGTGCTAAACTCGATAAAAAGCAATATCAAAACGATCTGCCCGGATGAGGGGGACGCAGGGCATTGCGCGGAATCTGAGCGGGCAAGGGAAGAAAGGCAGGGTTTGATTATGGTGGAAAAGAAACAGATCGACTGGTCGGCGCTCGGCTTTGGGTATATCAAGACAGACTATCGGTTTGTCGCGAATTACAGAGACGGTGCCTGGGAGGAAGGAACCCTGACACAGGATGCGAATGTCGTGATCAATGAATGCGCGGGTGTCCTGCAGTATTCCCAGTCCTGCTTTGAAGGCCTGAAGGCGTATACGACAGAGGATGGGCATATCGTCACATTTCGCCCGGATCTCAATGCGCAGCGCATGAAGGATTCCTGTGAGCGGCTTGAGATGCCGTTCTATCCGGTTGACCAGTGGGTCGAGGCCGTGAAGGCGACCGTGAGGGCGAACGAGGCGTGGGTCGCTCCGTATGGAAGCGGCGCGACGCTGTACATCCGCCCGTATATGTTCGGCAGCAATGCAGTCATCGGCGTCAAGCCTGCCGATGAATATCAGTTCCGGATTCTGACCACGCCTGTGGGACCGTACTTTAAGGGCGGAGCGAAGCCGATCACGATCCGCATCTCCGATTTTGACCGCGCGGCGCCTCATGGGACAGGACACATCAAGGCGGGACTGAATTATGCCATGAGCCTGCATCCGATCATGGATGCGCATCGGAACGGGTTCGATGAGAACCTCTACCTGGATCCGGCAACCCGCACGAAGATCGAGGAGACGGGCGGGGCGAATGTGCTTCTGGTGAAGAAGGACGGCACGCTGGTGGTTCCGAAGAGTTCCAGCATCCTTCCGTCGATCACGCGCAGGAGCCTTGTCTATATCGCAAGGGAGATCCTTGGCATGCAGGTAGAGGAGCGGGAGGTTCTGTTCGACGAGGTGAAGAAGGGCGAGTTCGCGGAGTGCGGACTGTGCGGGACGGCAGCCGTCATTTCCCCGGTGGGAAGGATCTTTGACCATGGGACGATGTATGAGTTCCCGAGCGGGATGGATGACATGGGGCCGGTCATGAAGAAGCTCTATGATACGCTCACCGGTATCCAGATGGGACGGCTGGAAGCGCCGGAAGGCTGGATCTGCGTGATCGAATAAATCATTTCTGGTCACACATCTGCCAACGGGGCGGCCGGTGGCAGGAGCGTGTCATATAGCACCGGCATCGATGAAAAGCAAAAAGCCCTGCGGTTTGTATGAACCGCGGGGCTTTCCCTTTTCATCCAGTCGTATCGCCTGCGATAACTGTCTACGGCGAGGCTTTCCAACGCAGCAGATGAGCGTTTGGACAAGTCAGATGTACAAGTTATTCTGTAACAGATCCTGAGTGTTGTTCAGGGCAGGAAAAATCCTCGTAACTGTTCAGAGCAGGTTCTGAACAGTTACAGATCTTCAAGCTGCTTCAGGCTCATTTCCTCCAGGAGGTCTGTACGGATCTGATAGAGACGGTCGGAGAGATCCACGTACATCTCGTGCGGGTTCACAAAACGCTTCGTCTCATCCCACAGGGTTTCCTTCTCCATGGTACACACATCCCTGATCTCCATGACAGACGGGGATTCGTAGACACAGTCCCCGTTCAGGAAGACAGGGACAAGGAGCTGGCGCATCTCATAGGTACCGCCTTTGAGCTTTGTCTTTTTCCAGGTCTCCTTCGGGTCGAAGATGATCAGGTCCTGTCCGGGGTCAAATTCTTCGTCCTCCAGGCAGATCAGGTCGGCCCGGATCTTGTGGAACTGCTTGTCATAGATCCGGTAGATCTTCTTGCTTCCGGGATTTGTGATCTTCTCAGTGTTGTCTGAGAGCTTGATCTTCGGGATCAGGTTCCCGTTTTCATCCTCAATCGCCGCGAGCTTGTATACGCCGCCGAATGCAGGCGTGTTCTTCGAGGTGATCAGGTTGGTTCCGACCCCCCAGGAATTGATCGCTGCCCGCTGGGCCATCAGGGACTGGATCAGGTATTCGTCCAGGTCGGAGCTGGCCGTGATCGTGGCATCCGGAAAACCGGCTTCATCGAGCATTGCCCGCGCTTTCTTGGACATGTAGGCAAGGTCGCCGGAATCCAGGCGGATGCCGTATTTCTTCAGCTTGATTCCCTCTTCCTTCATCTGGCGGAAGGTCTTGATCGCGTTCGGGACGCCGGAGCGGATGGTATCATAGGTATCGACCAGCAGCGTGCAGTTGTCCGGATAGAGTCTGGCATAGGTGCAAAAAGCCTCAAATTCGCTGGGGAAACTCATGATCCAGCTGTGGGCGTGGGTTCCCATGACCGGAACATGGAAGAGCTGGCCGGTCAGGACGTTGGAGGTGCCTACGCATCCGCCGATGACAGCTGCCCTGGCCCCATAGGTTCCCGCGTCAGGCCCCTGCGCCCGGCGAAGGCCGAACTCCATGATGGCGCCGCCCTGCGCGGCATAGCATACGCGTGCTGCCTTTGTGGCGATCAGGGACTGATGGTTGATGATATTGAGAAGTGCGGTTTCCATCAGCTGGGCTTCCATGATGGGGGCGATGACCTTCACCAGCGGCTCCTTCGGGAAGACAACGGTTCCTTCCGGAATCGCGTAGATATCTCCGGAGAAATGAAAATGCAGGAGGTATTCCAGGAAATCCTCGTCAAAGGTTCCGGTGGAGCGAAGGTATTCGATATCCTGTTCATCAAAGGTCAGGTTCTTCACATAATCGATCAGCTGCTCCAGCCCGGCGCAGACGGCATATCCGCCGCCATCCGGGTTGCTGCGGTAAAATGCATCAAAAACGACCCTTGGATTCCGGCCGGTCTTGAAATAACCTTGCATCATCGTCAGTTCATAGAAATCGGTAAGAAGCGTCAGCTTCATGGTGCTCATAGAAAACAGCCTCCTTTCAGGCGAATGTCATCAGCCAATTCGCATTATATACGCTTTGTGTGGGAAATGAAAGAACAAGAAATTTTTTAAAAAATGCTTGCATTGTCCCTTCATTGCGGTTATAATGACTTTCGTCGCAGGGAAGAGCGGCAAGAGAATAAAGGGGTATAGCCAAACGGTAAGGCAGCGGACTCTGACTCCGTCATTTCAAGGTTCGAATCCTTGTACCCCTGTTGTTGAGACCACATCCGGTTTGGATGTGGTTTTTTCGTTCCAGAGATTCTGAAGATGGTTATCCTGAGATGATTATCCTGGCATCTTGCCTGACTTTAAAGAAAAGCGGAGAGCTTGTCGCTCTCCGGCTCAATTCGGTCATGTGCAGGATCAGTCGTATGTGGGATCCGGCATCAGCGGATCCATCTTCTCATATTGTTCCACCTTTGCTTTCAGGATCTCATATTCCAGATCCCTTTTCCGGTTTTCATTCTTCCTGATCTCAATCTCATCCTCAGCGTATCTCATATGCCGGGAAAGTATTTCAAGCTCGCCTTCGCCTGCATCACTGAAAAGCTTTACTACATAGGAAGGGACGAGGCTGACGCTTTCGGTTTCCTGATCGCGTAACAGATAATCAAGGCTCACATGGCACAGATCGCACAACCGGACCAGACGCCAGAACTTCATGGTCTGAAGGCCACGCTCCACCCTGCTCAGAGAGACCTCTGAGCATTCAAGGATCTCAGCAAGCTTTTCCTGGGAATAGTTCGCTTTTTCCCTCAGCTGCTTGATCTTCACGCCGCATAACCTGGCATATTCTCTTTCCCTGATATCCTTTAACTCTCCCATAATTTGAAATTGTACGGGAAATGAATAAGATTTAACACATCGTAATATGATTTGTTTGCACATTCATAAGTAACATATTCCGATGGGCTGCGGAAGAACTCAGCCTGCGGAGGCGGATCTGTGTCCCCATGAAGCGTCTGGAACGGGAACTATAAATCTGAATCGGAATGACATTGTGGTACAACTCCTGCAGTTGTCCCAGGGATTTGTACACAAATATGTGACGATTCCGGGGAAATAGGATATAATGACTTTCGGAGAAGTTTTTGTAACCATTCAGATGTGAAGAGCGAATGGCACTCAAAGAGATGGGGACTGGATGGAGCAAGAATATTTGTGATCTGTGGCAGAATATTGCAGTATGACCTGAAAGGAAACAGAAGCACAATGGGGAAATTTGACTGGAAGCAATATGCACATCTTTGTGAGGATGCATCTGCTTCAGCGATTGACAGGTTTGCGCAGACGCTGCGCAGGGCGTCCGGGGTAGCGACCAATCAGTCGATCCCGGTCTTTACGGGGACGATGAAGGGCTGCCTGGTCACAGTGCTCAGGCAGATGACTGACATTTTGAAGCATCTGGCAAAGATACAGCTGCCGGAGGAAGCGTACGACAGGATTCCATGGAAGAGCGTGGAAGACCGCATGCGTGATCAGTTTTTTCAGCGGCTGTGCGCGATCGGGAATATGCAGATTGCCATAGAGTACGTCAATACGCGTCTGAAAAATCTTCCGCAGGATCAGGGCGGGGTGTATCAATGGGTATACAGCCTGCAGAACGATGGAGAGGAGATTGACAGGATCATCCAGGCGCTTACGAGAGAGGCTGCTGCATTTGCCAGGGAGGACGTGCCCAGAATTATGGAGATGGCACAGCTGGGGATGCGGCTGCGGCGTCAGGGCAGTTAGCTCCTAAGCCTGCATCGAATGTGCAAGGGAAGGAAAAGAAGCAAAAAAGATGGGAAAATATGAATTTCAGTCCAGGATCCGCTATTCCGAATGCGGGGAGGACTGCCGCCTCAACCTGGGCGGAGCCGTGAATTATTTTCAGGATGCCGCGACGTTTCAGGGAGAGGAACTGGGGATCGGCATTCCTTATTTAAGGGCGCATAATATGGCCTGGATCCTTGCATCCTGGCAGATCTTTACAGGCCGCATGCCGAGGCTTGGGGAGAATGTGAGGATCCGGACATGGGCATATGAGTTCCGGCGGTTTTACGGATTCCGTAATCTGGAGCTTGTGGACGAAAAGGGAGAAAGGGCGGTCTGGGCCAACAGTGTCTGGGTTCTGATGGATACGAAGGAACGCCGCCCGGTTCAGGTCCCGGATCTTCTGATCGAACGCTATGGTCTGGAAGAGAAGCTGGAGATGGATTATGAGCAAAGACGGATCATTGTCCCGGAAGAAGGTAAGATGATGGAGCCATTTTCCATCCATCGCGGCCACCTGGATTCCAACCACCATGTCAACAACCGCCAGTATATTCAGATGGCGCTGGATTATCTGCCCGACGGCTTTGAATTATATGAAACGCGGGTAGAGTACAGGCAGCAGACATTCCTGGGGGATGTGATCCGCCCCTTTGTGTCTGATCAGGGGGATGTTGTCACAGTGAGCCTCCTGAAGGAAGGGGAAGAGGAAAAAGCCTGTGCCAACATCCGGTTTTCTTCACGTAATTCATCTAAGGATCGGGAGGGGAGCAGTATATGAACCTGGGGCAGAGGCAGACACTTCACATTGACCGTTTTAAGGGATTCGGCGCTTACCTGACGGATGGAAAGGATTCTGTCCTTCTTCCGGGAAAAGAGGTTCCGGAGGGTGCGAAAACAGGCGATGCGGTAGAGGTGTTCCTGTATAAGGATTCTTCGGACAGGCTGATCGCAACGGTGAAGACACCGCTGCTTGTACTCCATCAGCCAGGGCTTCTGACGGTGCGGGAAACCGGAAAGATCGGCGCATTCCTCGACTGGGGACTTCCCAAGGATCTCCTTTTGCCGTTCCATGAGCAGACCAGGCGGGTGAAGGCCGGAGAACAGGTTCTTGTCGCTCCCTACATCGATAAGTCCGGACGCCTTGCGGCTACCATGAATGTTTACCCATGGCTGGAAAAAAATGCGCCCTATCAGACAGATGACCGGGTGAAGGCCAGGATCTATGAGACGAGCGAGAATTTCGGCATGTTCGCCGCGGTGGACGACCGGTACAGCGCGCTGATCCCGAAGAATGAAGCGCAGATGCCTCTTGCGATCGGCGAAGTCGTGGAGGCAAGAGTGACGAGGGTCCTGCCGGATGGCAGGCTGAATCTGTCGGTCAGGGAAAAGGCATATCTTCAGATTGAAAAGGATGCGGAGATGGTCCTGAAGGTTATCGGGGAATTTGAAGGTGTGCTGCCATTTGACGACAGAGTCTCTCCGGAGATCATCCGGCGGGAGTTTGGCCTGAGCAAAAATGCCTTTAAACGGGCAGTCGGCCACCTTTTGAAGGAAGGAAAGGTTGAGATCCGGGGCAAGCGCATTTACAGACTGTAAGAAATCAACAATTTCGTTGTGACGTTTTCGTGAAAAATGTCCAAATAATGGAAAATGATGAAAAAACTTGCTTTCCGTTCAAAGCGTGCTATATTTGGGGCGTACAAAGAGAGTACACCAGAGGTGCCCCGGAAAGAAGCTGCGGGGCGGAAAGGAGAGTATTGATATGAAGTTACAGAATATTAAGGATCCGGAGAAGCTGTTTCAGGTAATTGATTCCTGCAAGGGAAAGGTAGAGCTGGTGACAGGGGAAGGAGACAGGCTGAATCTGAAGAGTAAGCTCAGTCAGTTCCTCTCGCTGGCGAACATTTTCTCAGTCAAAGAAGAAATTCCGGAGCTTGAGCTGGTCGCATACGATCCGGCGGATGTAAAGAAGCTGATTGATTTTATGATTAATGAGTGATGTAGGGCGCAGGACCCGCGGGATCCTGCCTCCGGCCTGAGAAAATGGCATCACCTCATATGCAGACATCATCAAAAGCGCTTTCGGTATTTTCCGGAGGCGCTTTTCGTGTTAAAATAAAAACCGGAGGTATAAAACGATGCAGAATCGAAGCAGACTGGCCGGTACACAGTATCTGGCCATGATGGCGGTATGGATCATCGCAGGGCTTCTGGTCAGTATAGCGAAGCTGGACCGCTTTTTGAATTTTTACAGCAGTCAGTCTCTGGTTGAGCTTGAGTACCTGGTTCCTGCCATCGTGATCCTGGTGATGGATCGCTTTGAGGTGATGCGCGGAACACGGATGAAGCCCATCGGGATCAAGGTGATCCTGTGGACAGCGCTTCTTGCCCTGATCCAGCTGCCGATCACGAATTTCCTGAATCTGCTCAGCCAGCTGGTCGTGCCGAACAACATCGTGGCACGCGTGGAGCATTTTTCCATCCTGACCGGAAGCGTGGTGTGGGATAAGCCGATCTGGCTCAATCTGCTGTATATGGCAGTGCTTCCGTCGGTTGTAGAGGAATTCCTGTTCCGCGGCGCACTGTTCCAGGCATTCAGGAATTGCGGGATGTTCAAGACTGCGCTGATGACATCGCTGATGTTCGCGCTTGCGCATGGAAACCTGAATCAGTTCCTGTACGCATTTGCGGTGGGACTCTTCCTCGCATACCTGGTGGAAGCTTCCGGATCCATCTATGCTTCCATGCTTGCCCATATGTGCCTGAACAGTGTATCGGTCGTCCTGGTTTACCTGGAGCGGAGGCTTCCGGAGAACATCACAAGCGTTCTTGTCCAGGCGGAGAATACCTCCGTCCGTGATCTGAGCCTGGTATACTGGATCATATACGGTGTAATTGCCATCGCGTGTGTGATCCTTGCCATCATCGTGGTGCGCAAGATCGCGAAGACGTCGGAGAGGGAACAGATCTACCATGAGGCAAGAAAGGGGCATGGCCGCCTGAAGGGGAAGGAAGGAAGAGTCTTTTCCGTTGAGCTTTTGATCGGGCTTCTGATCCCGACCGTGTATATTGCGTTTACGCTGCTGATCTCACTGATCCGTTCGTGATCCGGCAGCGGATTCAGGTGAAGACGTAACTGTTCAGGAACTGTCCTGAACAGTTACGTGAAGAAGAACCTGTTTATCTTTATCCGCAGATCTTTTGAGAATGGTTCCCCGCCGAAGGAGCCTGGGAGTGCGTTAAGAGAACGTGGCTTCGGGCACTTTGACGGGGTGATTTATATAAAGAAGGAGCACAGCGTGAGATTCGCACATCTGCACACACATACAGAATACAGTCTTCTGGACGGATCCAATAAGATCCGGGATTATGTTTCCAGAGTGAAGGAACTGGGCATGGACAGCGCGGCCATCACAGATCACGGCGTGATGTACGGTGTTGTGGATTTCTACGAGGAATGCAGGCGTCAGGGCATCCGGCCGATCCTTGGCTGTGAAGTTTATGTCGCGCCGGGATCCCGTTTTGACCGGGAGAGCACCGGCGGGGAAGACCGCTACCACCATCTCATCCTGCTTGCTGAGAACAATACCGGATACGCGAACCTTGTCAAGATCGTCTCGTCAGGATTTGAGGAAGGTTTCTACTACAGGCCCCGCGTGGATAAGGAGGTGCTCAGGAAGTACCATGAGGGCCTGATCTGCACCTCCGCGTGCCTTGCGGGGGAGGTGGCCAGGCTTCTTTCCCGCGGCTTTTATGAAGAGGCAAGAAAGACAGCTCTGGAGTATCGGGATCTGTTTGGAGAGGGGAATTATTTCCTGGAGATGCAGGATCATGGGATGGATCAGCAGAAGCTGGTGAACCAGAACCTTCTGCGCATGTCCCGGGAGACCGGCATCCCCCTGGTCGTCACCAATGACTGCCATTATACCCGGGAGGAGGATGCCGATGCCCATGACATCCTTTTATGTCTGCAGACAGGGAAGAAGCTTTCAGATGAAAACCGGCTTCGTTATGAGGGCGGCCAGTACTATGTCAAAAGCCCGGAGGAGATGGCACAGCTCTTCCCCTACGCGCTTGAGGCACTGGAAAATACGCAGAAGATTGCAGAGCGCTGTCATGTGACGATCGAATTCGGCAAGTACAAGCTGCCGCGCTTTGACGTTCCGGATGGCAAGAGCGCATGGGAATACCTGCAGGAGCTGTGCTGGAAGGGCCTGTCCGAACGCTATGATCCGGTTCCGCCGGAGGCAAAGGAGCGCATGGAGAGCGAGCTTCACATCATCCACTCCATGGGCTTTGTCGATTACTTCCTGATCGTGTGGGACTATGTGCGTTACGCCAGAAGCGTAAAGATCGCAGTCGGTCCCGGAAGAGGCTCCGCCGCAGGAAGCATTGTCTCCTATGCCCTTGGGATCACACAGCTTGACCCGATCCGGTACAGCCTCCTGTTTGAGCGGTTCCTCAACCCGGAGCGGATTTCCATGCCGGATATCGATATCGACTTCGAGCCGGAACGGCGTTCCGAGGTCTTTGACTATGTCGTGCGAAGGTACGGCAAGGAGAATGTCGCCCAGATCATCACGTTTGGCACGCTGCAGCCCCGGGGCGTGGTGCGCGATGTGGGCAGGGTGATGGACCTTCCTTATGCGCTGTGCGATTCGATCTCCAAGAAGATCCCCATGCGCAACCCGCTGAACTCATCCGCCCGAATGACCATTGATGTCGCGCTTCAGGTCAGCCAGGAGCTTCGGGACATGTATGAAAATGACCCCAGGATCCATACGCTTATCGACATGTCGAAAAAGCTGGAAGGGCTTCCCCGGAATGTGGGAACTCATGCAGCAGGCGTCGTGATCTGCCAGAGGAGGGTCGATGATTTCGTCCCCCTTGCGCTCACCTCCGAGGGCAACATCGTAACGCAGTTCACCAAGGATACGGTAGAGCACCTCGGGCTTCTGAAGATGGACTTTCTTGGCCTGCGCAACCTGACGGTGATCAAGGAAGCGGCAAGGATGGTCTCGGAGCGCGAGAAAGAACGCGCGAAACGCTGCGGGCATGGGAGCCCGGTCTGGGAGATGTGCCCGAAGGATGAAAATGGAAACCTGGACATTGACCGGATTGATACGGATGATGCCAGGGTATTCGAGTATATTTCCACAGGGAAATGTGAAGGGATCTTCCAGCTGGAGTCTGCCGGGATGAAGAGCTTTATGAAGGAACTCAAGCCCGGATGCCTTGAGGATGTGATCGCCGGGATCGCCCTGTACAGGCCGGGGCCGATGAGCTTTATCCCGACCTATATCCGGGGGAAGGAGCAGGCATCCTCGGTGCATTATGATACGCCCCTTCTCGAGCCGATCCTGAAGACTACCTATGGCTGTATCGTCTACCAGGAGCAGGTGATGCAGATCGTCCGCGACCTGGGAGGCTATTCCTACGGGCGCAGCGATCTGGTGCGCCGTGCCATGTCCAAGAAGAAGGCGGATGTCATGGCAAAGGAACGCAGGAACTTTGTCATGGGAAACCCGGAGGAAGACGTGCCCGGATGCGCTTCCCGGGGGATCGACGAGGCGACGGCGAATAAAATCTT
Organism: uncultured Clostridia bacterium; assembly: GCA_946405675.1. Taxonomy (GTDB): domain Bacteria; phylum Bacillota; class Clostridia; order Lachnospirales; family Lachnospiraceae; genus Porcincola. The sequence goes on along the minus strand of CAMJIC010000008.1, from coordinate 1,582 downwards.
TGACAGCATGATGAGCTTTGCGGAATATGCATTTAACAAGGCGCATTCTACATCCTATGCGGTCGTGACCTATCAGACTGCCTGGCTGAAATACTATTATCCGGTGGAATTCATGGCTGCCCTCATGACCTCGGTGATCGACAATCCGGGGAAGGTGGCGGAGTATATCATGTCAAGCCGGAACATGGGGATCGGCATCCTTCCTCCGGACGTCAATGAAAGCGAGGATGGCTTCAGCGTGACATCCGAAGGAGGGTTCACGCAGGGATCAGCTGCAGGAGGAGGCGTATCCGAAGCAGCTGCAGGAGGAGCCACGCAGGGAGCAGCCACAGGAGGAGCTGCGCAGGGATCAGCGTCAGGAGCCGCAGGTTCCGGTGACGCGGGTTCAGCCGGCAGTCCTGAGGAAGGGAAGGCCGCGATCCGGTATGCCCTTGGCGCGGTCAAGAATGTGGGGCATCCCGTGATCAAGGCGATCCTTGAAAACAGGAAGAAGGAAGGCCGGTTCCCGGATCTTAGCACTTTCGCCCGCAGGGTATCCTCTGAGGTCAATAAGAAAGCGGCAGAGAATCTGATCAAGGCAGGCGCATTTGACAGCCTGAACGCGAACCGCCGGCAGATGATCCTTGTATATGACCAGATCTGGGAATCGGCGGCACGTGAGCGCAAGTCCCAGGTCACAGGGCAGATGTCGTTGTTTGATTATTTCGGTACCGGCGAGGACAGCCCTGACATGGGCATGAAGATGCCGGATGTGAAGGAATTCGACAAAGAACAGCTTCTCGCGTTTGAAAAAGAGGTGCTTGGGATCTATGCCAGCGGCCACCCGCTGGAGAAGTATGAGGCACTGTGGAGGAAAAACATTACCGCGCTCTCGACGGACTTTTCGATCAATGACGAGAGCGGGCAGGCGGACAGGCTGAAGGATCAGTCCCTGCAGCGGATCGGCGGAATTGTGGAGGATGTCACGATCAAATACACAAAGACCAGCCAGACCATGGCCTTTCTTCAGGTAGAAGACCTGGTGGGGACTGTCGAGGTGCTGGTATTTCCCCGCACATATGAGCGTTTCCGCGCATGCTGTGAAAAGGACGCAAGGATCTTTGTTTCCGGACGGGTCTCCCTGGAGGACAATAAAAACGCGAAGCTCCTGGCAGACCGTCTGTGCCTGTTTCAGGACGTCCCCCAGGATCTGTGGCTGAGATTTGCCACGATGGATGCGTACAGGGAAAAAGAGGCGGATGTGATGCGGATCCTCCGGCAGGGAGAGGGGGGAACCACGCCTGCCCCGGACGCAGACGCCGCGCAGCCCGCAGGCAGGATTGTGATCTACATCGCCCGGCCCAGGTGTTCCAAGGATCTGAGGTTTCCGGGGAAAATGTGTCTGCCGCCGGAAATGATCGATGCACTGAAAAGGGCATTCGGAGAGGACAACGTAACACTGGTGCCCGGCCGGGCAAGGCTCTGAAGCGCATTGACTTCTGCACCGGCACTTCCTGCTTCCTGTTTTGATGCGGCAGCCGACATGCCGTAAGGATCTGTTACAGAATAACTTGTACATCTGACTTGTCCAAACGCTCATCTG
>CAMJIC010000007.1 GCA_946405675.1 uncultured Clostridia bacterium | reverse complement strand
GGCAGGCGCATCCACCTTCAGGAAACCGCAAAGCCTGGGGTTCGGTGTCCTGAAGGGAGACTCCTCCGCGTCCACATAGACCTGAATCACGTCCCGTGCCGACACAGGGCTATGATTTTCGTACATGACATTCATGTACGCCGCATGCGGCGGGCACGCTCCTTCGGAGCCGGGCGGTGTACGGCTCACATCCACCTGATGCGGAGGCGAGCCTATGCCTTGCATCCCGGCCAGAGATGCCGGGGAGTAACCCGCCTGCGGTACCGTGTCAAACTCATCTTCCGTGCTTTCCCATACAAGCCGGGCCTCCTTCACCTCCACGTCAGCATAGGTGAGCCCATAGCCAAAGGGATACTGGGGTTCACCGCCCAGATAACGGTATGTCCGATCCTTCATCGAATAATCCGTAAATTCCGGCAGCGGCCGGTTCGGGTCGTAGAATGTCACGTTCAGCTTGCCGGAGGGGGATACCGCCCCCGTCAGGATCCTGGCGGCCGCAAGCCCGCCGCGCGCACCGGGATACCACAGCATGAGGACAGCATCAAAGTTCTCCTGGGCAAAGGAAAGATCCAGGTCACTTCCCGCCATCAGGCACAGCACTGTCTTCTTTCCGTCCTCCTTTGCCTGAGAAGCGACAGCATGCAGAAGTGCCTGCTGGGATGCCGGGAGGGACAGATCCGCCTTGTCTCCTGATGCCGCGCTGTTCCCGGTATCTCCTTCTTCTCCCTCCAGCGTCTCATTCAGCCCGACGACAACGACCGTCACGTCGGACTGGCTGGTCACGATCATCGCCTCGCTCAGGTGGTCATTTTCATAGGCCAGATGCTCCACCTTCGACGCGTTGAGCGCACACCCCTCCGAATAAAGGATACGCAGTCCTTCGGGGGCCATCCGTCTCAGGCCCTCCAGTACAGTGATGTATTCGCTGCTGGTTCCATGATAATTCCCGACCAGGGCAGCGCGGGAGTCAGCATTCGGCCCAACCACCCCGAGGGTATGGATCGCACCCAGGTCAAGAGGAAGCACGCCGTCATTTTTCAAAAGGACGATGGACTCCTCCGCGCACCTTTGCGCCAGTGCCAGATGCTCCGGACATTCCACCACGCTGTACGGGATCGCGTCGTATTCGGTCTCGTCAAACAGCCCCAGAAGGAACCTGGTTGTGAACAGACGCTCGCAGGCCTGCGTGATCCGCTCCTCGCTGATCAGTCCCCTGGCAAATGCTTCCGGCAAAACCTGATACGTATCCCCACAATTCAGGTCGCAGCCTTCATTGATCGCCATCGCCGCGCTGTGCACGGCATCCTCCGTGACATGGTGGTGAAGATGAAAATCCGCGATGGCCCAGCAGTCAGAAACCACATGCCCCTGGAAGCGCCAGGCTCCACGCAGGATCTTCTGAAGGAGCGTCCTGCTGCCGCAGGCAGGCTCCCCGTTCACCCGGTTATAGCAGCCCATGACAGCCTCCACGTCCGCCTCCTGCACCAGGCAGCGGAATGCCGGAAGATAGGTTTCCGCCATATCCTTCGCATCTGCTTTGGCATCAAAGCTGTGGCGGATTGCCTCCGGTCCGGAATGCACCGCAAAATGCTTCGCGCATGCCGCGGCTTTAAGGTATTCGCCATCTCCCTGAAGCCCCCTGACAAAAGCGACCCCCAGCGTTCCAGTCAGGTAGGGATCCTCACCGTAGGTTTCCTGCCCTCTCCCCCATCTGGGATCGCGGAAGATGTTGATATTCGGAGACCAGAAGGTAAGGCCCTTGTAGATATCCCTGTCGCCGAATGCACTGTAAGCATTGTATTTCGCGCGTCCCTCTGTCGCGATCACATCACCGATCTCCCCCAGCAGCTCTTCATCAAAGGTTGCCCCCATTCCCACCGCCTGGGGAAAGCTGGTTGCCGTACCTGCCCTGGCAACGCCGTGCAGACCCTCGTTCCACCAGTTATAGGCAGGGATTCCCAGACGTGCGATCTCAGGAGAATCATACCGGAGCTGGCTCATTTTTTCAGCAACCGTCATTTTCGACACGAGCGCACAGGCCCGCCTTCGTGCATCTTCTCTATTCATCCGCATACCTCAGCGCACATAGTCTCACTGTTCCATTGTAACAGCCACACCCCTGCCGGAGGGCCGGCATGTGAGCGCGTCCTGTTTAGGATCTGTTACAGAATAACTTGTACATCTGACTTGTCCAAACGCTCATCTGCTGCGTTGGAAAGCCTCGCCGTACATGGCATCAGGACTCCGTCACCGGCTAAAGCCGGTGCCACCTCATGCCGAATCCCCGCTACGGCTGCGTTTTCCTCCTTGCATATGAACGTTTGTCCTGCGTCATATGTACAAGTTATTTCTGAACAGCTCCTAAGGTACTGTTCAGAAATAACACTCCTTTGCCTTGCGGCTCCGGCCATTTTCTGTGCCTTCACCCCTCCAGAAGCCCCCGTGCCTTGGCGGCGTCAAACACCACCTTCTTCGCGTCTCCTGTCTCGATCTCGTACAGCGCATGGCCTGCCAGGTGCTCCGCTGCCTGCTCCAGGTCACGGCAGCCCGGCCGTTCCCTGTAAAGATCAACGATCGCATCCACCGCATCCGGAAGGACACGGCATTCCTTCTGGCTCATCCCCATACGCCGCAGCACCTTGGGCAGGGAATAGTCCCGGAAAATGATCCTCTTTTCTTCCGGCGTGTAATCCGGGATATCGATCACTGCAAACCGCGTGATCAGAGGATCAGAGATCCTGTCCTTGTCATTCGCCGTAGCGATGGGATATACGCCCTGCGTCGGGATCTGGCACTCCATGTAGTTGTCTGTAAAGCCCAGGTTGTCCAGCAGCGTCAGGAGCGTGTCCGCAGGGTTTCCGTTCTGCCCGTCATGGTCGGCTTTGTCCAGCTCATTGATCACAAAGACGATATTGGAGCTGCCGGTCATGGAAAACGCCTCCATGATCCTGCCGGGACGGGCATTGGTGTAAATGCGCGGTGTACCGGTCAAAGCCTCTGGATCACGCACCGTGCTCATATCGAAGATCGCCGATGGGATCTTCAGAATCCGCGCCACCGCATAGGCAATCTGGCTTTTGCCTGTCCCCGCCGGGCCAGCCAGCAAAAGCCCGTAGCTAGGCAGTGTGTGCGTGCGGTTGATCTGTATGATCGTCTCTATCACCCTTTGCTTGACCTTCTCCAGGCCATACAGTTCCTCGTCCAGGATCCTGCGCGCCGCTTCCGGGTCGATCGGGTCAAAATACGAGCTCCTCCACCTTACCTGCAGCATCATGGAAAGTGCCCGCTGCGCATGACGCTTCTCATCCGCATTTCCCCCATCCTGCCCGGCAGTGATGATATTCTTCCTTGCCCACTGGCGGATGTTCCCGGGAAGGGTATCCCCGCAGCAGTCAATGAAATTGATGATCTCCGGAAGCGTCGTCATGCTCATCTGCTCCGGAATATCCTCCTCGCCCGACTGAAGGATCGAGGTGCGGATCCGTTCGATCATGTACTGCAGGAAATGGTCTTCAAATGGCTGCAGGTTCCCTCCGTCCAGCGGCGGCTCCACCGCCTTGATCCGGTAAACATAGAAGGAATTCCCGTCTCTCGTACCGCTCAGCCGCACACAGATGTGGTGGGTGCCCAGCCACGTAAACAGCTTCCTGAACCGGATATCCGCGCCGCTCATGTCAAGGCGGGACATATGATAGCGTTCCCCGCCGTCATAGTACTCGAACGCAAGACGACGCTGGGGGTTCGTAAAGCCACCCGCGATGCGGTGGGGCACCTGCCTGTCATCCGGCACCTCCAGGATCAGGAAAACCTTATGCCCCAGATCCGTCTTTGACTGTGCCGGGAAGATCCGGTAGACCGCATCCGCGTCAGGCCCCGCGTCAGAGGAAGCGGCGTTTTCCGGATCATCCGCTGCATATATCTTCCCGCAGCCGGATATCCCGGGGCCTGTCAGCTTCCCCTGTGCCTTCCGCGACAGATCAGGTTCCCTCTGGCGTTCACTGACCTTCTCCTCCTGTATCATCTTCCGCATCCGGACCACCTCCGGATCAGGCTGTGCCGGGCTTCGCCTGGAGTGTTCCCGCTCCATCGCTTCCCGGTGCACCGGGATCGCAAGCCCCATTTTCTTCAGCACATCCAGATATTCATCGATTCTCGCATCCGTGATCTCGCCTCCGCTCTCCACGCACGCGTCGTTCCAGATGCCCTCCAGCTCCTCCATATAATGCGGCTCCATATTGGAAGCAAACGCGAGTCCGTTTTCTGCAAGAATCCGCTGGATGGTCTTGGCCTTGGCCATAGTGCTACTCCTTCATTACTTCATTTGCAACAATCGCACGGTGTTGATCTTCCCAGACAAACACCGGTGTCTGTTCTGCCGGATACGTTTCGTCCCCCATCTTTACCGGTTGAACGCCGCATCCCCTGTAAGGCTCGGAAATACGCAAAAGTCAGCACAGCTTCAGGAGCAGCTCCAGGACGCGGCGGGCATTCAGGGAGATCTCCTCTTTGCTGATCAGCCCCTTCTCATATGCCTCCTTCACCCTGTCCGGATACCCGGCTCCCATCTTGATATCATTTCCGGCCTTCAGCTCCAGATAATGCTCACCGCAGGTCCACCAGTCTGTTGTGACAACGCCGTCAAATCCCCAGTCTTCCCTGAGGATTCCTGTCAGGAGATCCCTGTTCTCAGAAGCATGGATCCCATTCACGAGGTTATAGGAGGTCATCAGCGCCCACGGATGCGCTCTCTTGACGATCAGCTCAAACGCACGCAGATAGATTTCCCTCAATGCCCGTTCACTTACGTGGGAATCGCTCTCCTTCCGGTTGGTCTCCTTATTGTTCGCGCAGAAATGCTTCACGCATGCTGCGACCCTCTGAGACTGCACGCCCTCAACCAGCGCGCCGGCGCAAAGCCCCGCCACCAGCGGATCCTCCGAATAGTACTCAAAGTTCCTGCCGCACAGGGGGCTTCTGTGGATATTGACCGCAGGAGCAAGCCAGACGCAGCAGTTATTCTCCTTTACCTCCTCAGCTGCGGCACGCCCGACCTTCGCCAGAAGATCCTGGTCCCAGGTGCACGCAAGCAGGGTCGCGCAGGGCCAGGCTGTGGTCTTCACGCCGGTCTGCGCCTCCACCCGCAAGCCTGCTGGCCCGTCCGCTGTCATGGCATTCGGCACGCCCCATTCTGGAAGGTTGCCCCATCCAAATGTATTCGCCACCCCGGTATTCGGCTGGCCTCCGGTCAGCGAGATCAGTTCCTCAACACTTAGCTGGTCCATGAACTCGTCCAGGGAATGCTTTCCGTCCGCTACGTCATCCAGAAGAATCCTTTCCGTATGCGGCTGGCACTTCGCCGACCAGGGCATCTGCCCGCGCTTCACCTGCGGGCTTTCCGGTGTCGGGAAATCATTGGCAAGGTCAGGGATCGGAACAAGGCCATTCCCCCGATCCGGATACTCCCCTGTCTCAAGCATCTCATAGCTGCCATCCGGGCGCATCCGCTTTGGAAGCTTCTTCGGCGCGCACCGCTCACTGAGCTGTTCCAGGACAAGGTTCTCCTCCAGCTTCCAGGCATATGGAACCCTTGTCAGATCCCTGACATGTCCGCCCACATAGAAGGCATACTCCCCCTGTTCCAGGATCCAGGCAGACTTCTTCACCGCTCCCCTGTCGTCATAAGATGCCATGCATCTCACGGGGAAGCTCATATCGATCGTCTGCGATACGCCACTCCCCAGCATGCCGGTCTTTGCGAAGGACACCAGGCTGAGCGCACTCTTTCCAAGGCGGCCCTCCGGGCATTTCGCATAGACCTGTACGACGGCCTTTCCGGGCATCTGGGAAAGGTTTGTCACCTTGACGGAAAGAAAGATCTCATTCTCCACATAGCTGCAGTAGACAGGCATAATGAGGAAATCGGAATACGACAGCCCGTATCCGAAGGGATAGCTGACCTTCTCCTTTGCTCCGGGAACCGTCTCAAAGTAGCGGTATCCCACAAAGATATCCTCTGTATAGTCCACATAATCCGCGGACGTATGGAACCCTGCCGTCGATGGATAATCCTCCAGAGTTTTCGCGAAGGTATCCGCAAGGTGGCCTGATGGATTGACATCCCCTGTCAGGATATCCGCCTCGGCAAGGCCGCCCTCCAGTCCGCCCTGCCAGGCAAGGAGCGCACCCTGGATCCTGTCATTTTCCCTGAACCAGCCGGTATCCATCACGCCGCCGATATTCAGAACCACGATGACCTTCGCAAAATTCTCCGTGACCACATCCACCATCGCACGCTCTGCATGGGTCAGGCAGAAATCACCGTCCTCAAAGAGCTTTGACGACAGATCAAACATCTTCTGCTCGTCATTCGAAAGCCTGTAATTCCCGGTCAGAACGGTTTTCCGGTCCCAGCCTTCCCCGGAAAACCTGCAGATCGATATGATGGCTGTATCCGTGAATGCCTTCGCCTCCTCCAGAAGCTCCTGTGGGATCTCCGGCTCCACGGTCATCCCGGGTACGGCTCCCTGTTCATACTGCGCCGCCACGTTCTTCTCATAAAAGTCCGCCAGGGATTCCAGAATCTCAACCTTTCCCTCCTCCTGCTTGACCAGCATTCCCTGGTGCAGGTTCCGAAGGTACGGAACCGTCACATCCCCGCTTCCTCCGCCGCCTTTAACGTAATCGGCCGTGGCCTTTCCGAACAATGCCACCTTTGCGCCATGCGCCAGGGGAAGCACATGATTCTCATTTTTCAGAAGTACCATTCCCTCGCTGGCCGCGCCGCGTGACAGCTCCAGATGCTCCTTCGACGCAGTGACCCTCCTGCCGTCTTCCCCCAGCGGCAGAACCGGTGTATAGCGAAGCCTGTTCCAGTGCGTTCCCATCTCTCTTTCCTCCTGTGTACTCCAACTGTTTTTCACCACAGCACCGGTGCCCTGTCTCAATGCCTTTTGCATTCAGACAGCACACTGAAAAAGTGATCATCCTTTCTCTGCAGCGTCACTGTAAAAGCGATCATCCCTTCCCTACAGCGTCACTGTAAAAGTGATCACTCCGTCCTTCCAGCCTGCAGTGATGTTCCCCTTGAACTTCTCCGCGATCGTCTGCGCCATGGACAGGCCGATCCCGTAGCCGGACTGCTTGCTGTTATGGGAAACGTCTCCTCTGTAAAACCTGCGGAAGAACCTGCCATAATCTTCATTCGCCCCTGCCGCATAGGGATTGGACACCTGCAGCTGGGCACCGCCCCTGCCGCGCTTTTTCAGCGTGACATTGACCTCCCCTCCTTCATCACAGTATTTCGCCGCATTGTCCACCAGAATGTTGCACAGTTCCGTCAGCATCTTCTCCTCCGCCTTCACCAGTACACCATCCTGGATCTGCACATTCAGCTTTTTCCCATCCTTCTCGATGACCGGACGGAACGACTCCGAAGATTCCTTAAGCGTTTTTGACATATCGACTTCTGTCAATACGACCTGTTCCGCCTCTGTTGTCCTGGACAATGTGATCAGGTCATTGATCAGGCTGGTTCCCCTCTTTACCTGGGCAAGGATGCTGTCCGTCCATTCACTCTTCCCGTTGATCATCTCGATCACCTCCGTATTCGCGGAAATGATCGCAAGCGGGGTCTTCAGCTCATGGCCGGCATTGGTAATGAATTCACGCTGGCTTTCAATATTGTCGATATAAGGCTGCATGGCCTTTTTGGACAGAAACGCAATCACGACCAGAAAGACAGCGATCAAAAGAAGGCCGAATCCAATGGAAATATACGCAAAGATCTGAAGGCTGTCCGCCTCCCTGGTGCATTCCAGGAAACCGATCATCCTGCCGCCGCCATCCGCCGCTTTCCTGTAGTAGAAATAGCTGTTCGATCCTGCGCTGATGAAACCGCTGTCAGGAAAGCTCTTCATGGCATACCTGGAGAGGCGCACCGCTGTCTTCTCATCCACCGCCGCAATATGGGACAGGCTCACATCTGACACATTGCCATCTTCCTGGATGGTAACCGTAAAATAACGCAGCTGGTACTTGCTTTCCGGCGTCAGGTTCAGACTCCGGCCTCTCCCGATCAGGTCACCGATGCCATACAAGCCTGCGCCGGATTCTGTCTCTGTCTCATGCAGCCTGGAAAAGTCGCCGCCCGAATCCATGATAAACCGGATCGTGCTCTTCAGCTCATTTCCGACCCTGATCCGGTTGATCAGATTGACCGGAAACAACACGCAGACCATAACGATGATCACCGCAAGTCCGGAGATCATAATAAATTTTCTTTGCAGTTTTCTGATCATGACTTCGCCGACAGCCTGTAAGGCCCTGTCTTCTCCCCTGTGATGGTGACATCCGCTGAAACAGAAACCAGCTTGTTTCTGAGATAGGATACATAGACCCACACGACCTCACGGTTCATGTCCGGTTCATCCGCCCATACTCTTTTAAAGATCTCATCCACGCTCAGTTCCTTCTCCCGGTTCAGCAGGAAATATTCCAGAAGTGAGCTTTCCTTCTTTGCGAGACGGATGGAATTGACCGCTTTCAGCTCCTGCTGCTCCATATTCAGGCTGATGTTGCCCATCTGAAGCATCTTAGGAGTAAAGCTTTCCTTGCGCCTGGTGGCGGACCGGATTCTGGCCGCAAGCTCTCCCATCGCAAAGGGTTTGGTAAGGTAGTCGTCCGCACCTGCGTCCAATCCCTGAATACGATCCTCCACCTCGGCCTTTGCTGTCAGCAGGATGACCGGCGTGATATCGCCCTTCTCCCGGATCTTTGAAAGCGCCTCAATCCCATCCATGACCGGCATCATAATGTCAAAAATCATGCAGTCATATGCATTCTCTGATGCCAGCTCCACAGCCTCAGCCCCGTTCGCCGCAGTATCCACCTGGTATCCGGTGTGCGTAAGCACCGCGGCGACGGCACGCGAAAGCTGTTCCTCATCCTCTGCAATCAGTAACCTCATCTTCCCTATTCTCCTGACAAATCGTATATCTCCAGTATCCCGTTTCCCCTGTGCAGGTAAAGCAGCTCCGGTGATCTCTGCCCCGCATCCTCCGCAGGCATGATCAGATTATGACTGCTCATCATCCCCGGCTCTGAACAGACTATGGCTGCCCCTCATCATCCCCGGCCCTGATCAGATTATGACTGCTCATCATCATCCCCAGCCCTGATCAGGTTCCGGATCGTCTGCATGGACAGGTCGCAGCCTGCCAGCTCATCCGCGCAGCGCGTGAGTTCAGATACAATCAGCTCCTGGGTCCCTATATTTTTCTTATACTTGAGCTGATGCTCCAGGCTTGCCCAGGAATCCATGGCAATCGTCCGAAGCTGCACCTCAATATAAAAATGGCCAGGAATCCGGCCTTCCGGATCCTTCCATGGAACCAGGTAATCCAGGATCAGATGATAGCTGCGGTATCCGTTCGGTTTGGCATTGCGCACATAGTCCTTCTCCGTGACAATGACCACGTCGGGCAGACGCCTGATATGCTCCACAATCTCAAAGATATCATCGACAAACCGGGTGATCACGCGCACACCCACCGAATCCGTGATCGTACGCAGCACGCTCTGTACTGTCGGAGGAAGTCCTCTTCGCTCACACTTTTCCCGCATGCTGTCCTCGCTCTTGATCCGTGAGATCAGATGCTCATAGATTCCTTCCCCTGTTCTCGCCTTCGTCTGCTCATTCAGGATGTCCAGCTCCTGGCAAAAACGTTCCAGCACATGGGGCAGCACCGGCGCAAATTCTCCGTATATTGATTCCTGATTCATGATCCTGTACCTGCCTGACCGATAGATTGGGCTGACTGTCACCTCGCCCTTTCTGCTCATTGTACCACAAGCACGCCATACAGATGTGAAAAATAAAAGAAAGCGGGGCTGAAAAGTCCCGCTTCCGGAATATTCGCGGCCGCTGCCGGACAGACGCAGTTTCCTGCCCCTGCCCGGACCGCGGTCATCACAAACAAAAGGTTTATGGTTGCCAAAGGATATGAATTCCCGAATCCCGATTCAGCCCTTCACAGCGCCTGCGGATACACCGCCGACAATGTTCTTGGACAGAACCAGATAGACGATGATGACGGGGAAGATGGAGAATGCGATCATCGCATAAACCTGCCCCATGTCAAATTTCAGCCAGTCCGCCGCACGCAGCTGCGCGATCAGGATCGGAAGGGTCTTCGACTTGTCCGCATGAAGGATCAGGGACGGAGTGAAGTAATTGTTCCAGCTCGACACAAAGGTGAAGATCGCCTGGACAGCAATTGCCGGCCGCATCAGCGGGAGCGCTACGGTGTTGAAGATCCGAAGCTCTCCTGCGCCATCGATCCTGGCCGCCTCGATCAGCTCACCCGGAAGGTTGGAATCCATGTACTGCTTCAGATAGAAAAATGTGACCGGTGCCGCAATCGAAGGGACGATCAGCGGGATAAAGTTGTCTTCCAGGTGCAGTCCCTGTACCAGCTTGACAAAACCAAGTGCCGTCACCTGCGTGGGGATCATCATGATCGTCAGGATGAAGGTGAAGATCACTTTTCTTCCGGCATAGTCATACGCATGGATAGAATATGCCGTCATCGTTGAAAAGTAGGTGCACAGGAACGCTGTCAGGCTGGCGACGATCAGTGAGTTCAGCAAGCCTCTCAGGACAGGAAGAGTTCCGGTCATCAGGTTTTTCAGGTTCTCGATCAGATGTGTGCTCGGGATCGCGGTAAAGCCGCGTCCCAGTTCACCGTTTGACCTTGTTGCATTGATAAACAGCACATAAAACCAGAACAGACACAGGAAGGAAATGATTGCGAGCACAATGTACGCGACAGCCCTTCTGGCGTGAACGGTATTTCTCGTTTTTTCCTCTCTCATGGCTCACACCTCCTCATTTCACTTCATCCTTGGCGGTCACGCGGAACACGATCGCGCTCAGGATCGCCGTCAGCACCAGCAAAAGCACAGACAGGGCACCGGCAAGGCCAAAGTTCTTGCTGTACAGATGCTTGTTCAGGTACATGATCAGCGTCATGGATGACCGCATCGGGTCACCGGTTCCGTTGGTCAGGATCTGCGGAACATCGAACATCTGCAGGCCGCCGATCAGGGATGTGATGACCACATAGATAAAGATCGGCTTCAGCAGCGGGATGGTAACCTTCCAGAAGATCTGAGTCGGCGTAGCGCCATCCACCTCTGCCGCTTCATACAGGGAATCCGAGATTCCCATCATGCCGGCCATCAGCAGGATCGTCGTGTTTCCAAACCACATCAGGCAGTTCATGAATGCAACCAGTCCCCTGACGGAACCGACATGAGCCATGAAGTCATACGGCTCCTTGAACAATCCCATTCCAACCAGGATCGAATTGATCGGACCGGTCTTCGCGAACAACGTAAAGAACAGCATAGCAAAGGCGGATGCCATGATCAGATTCGGAAGATAGATGACGGTTTTGAAAAATCTCTGGAACTTCAGCTTGAGCTGAGGGTTCGTAAACCAGGAGCCGAGCAGGAGAGACAGGATGATCTGGGGAACAAATCCAAGGATCCACATGATCATGGTATTCAGGAAATACTTCAGAAGGTCTCCCTGTGTCAGCAGCTGGATATAATTCTTAAATCCGATAAAGTTCGGACCTACCTGTTTCAGTCCGGACATAAAATTCTCAAAAAAGCTGTTATAAACCGTCGTTACCAGCGGGATCAGCTGGAAAACAACAAACACAACCATAAAGGGGATCAAAAAGATATAGCCCCAGCGGTTATACCTGACGACCGCGCTCTTTTTCTTACCTTTCATGATATGTACGCTCCAATGCTTGTGATGATGGCAGCCAGAAACGTCATCGGGCAGACGTTTCAGACCTGCTTCTTAGGATTTGCTCCTTAGGATTCGCTCCTGATTGATTTCAGAAAGGGGCCTGTCCGCCTACGGCGGGCAGGCCCCCTGTCAGATCACTTTCTGTTCAGTTTCTCCAAAGCCGGTAATTCAGATCACTCGGTCACAAGCTCCGGATACTTCTCAACGATCGCGGTATTGAACTGAGCAAGCGCTTCCTCATAGGTAGCGTTGCCATCGAAGTAGTTCTTCATAGCACCCTGGAACTCTTCGTTGCAGCCCTGGTCATACGGGCTTGTATTGCTCATGTCAACCAGCTCAGCGCCTGCCGCGAGCATCTCATACGGATTCTGTCCGCCAAGGATTGCCAGGTTTCCGGACTCATCCGCTGCCAGCTCTTCAAGGACTTCCTTGTTGTTGACGCAGTCAGAATCAGCCTGTGCGATCTCCTTCATGACATCGTTGTCAGTGGTCATGGTGAGGATGATATCCTTGACAAGCGTCGGGTTGTCGGTACCCTGCGCTGCGCAGATCCATGTGCCGCCCCAGTAGAAGCCCTGCGGTCCGGTCACGAGGCCCCATCCGCCGTCATGACCAACGGAGCCTTCCTCATCACCGTGCATGGAGAAGTTGAAGAACCAAGCCGGCCCAAAGTAGCAGAATACCTTTCCTTCAGGGAAGAAGCCCTTCGCCCAGTCATCACTCCACAGCTCAGCAGTGGTGGTCTCATTATTGTCTACAGCGGTCTTGGAGTCATCGACCCACTTCTTGATATTGTCATCCAGGACAACCTTTCCATCCTGCACCCACGGAGCGGATACATTGTTGGAGTAGACACGATAGGTGTCGTTCACGGTCGCAGCCATCTTGTAGCCGGCATCCGCCATCTTGGCAGCCGTCTCGTTATAGGTATCCCAATCCTTGACAAATTCCTGAACCTCATCAGGATCATCTGTCCCAAGGACTTCCTTCGCGATCTCGCGGTTATAGATCAGTCCGGCTGAGCATGCCTGCCAGGAAGAAGCGCGGAGCTTGCCGTCTGCATCCCTTACGATATCCTGCGTGTAGGTATACTGCTTTCCAAGATCCTCATCCGTGATACCCAGATCTTCCATGGTCATCGCAACATTCACATCCGCATCCACATACTTCAGAGCGTAGTCAGCCTCAATCAGGAAGATATCTACCTTATCATCTGCTGCCGCATCCACGTTCCCCGGAAGAATGGAATCCAGGTTGTTCTGGTATGCATTGTCATCAGACGGAGTGATGGTCCAGACAACATCGACATCACCGATCTTGCCGTGGGTCTCATCAACAGCCTCATACCCCGGATAATGATCAGTGATACGGCTCTTGAACTCTTCATTCCAGACCTGAATGTTCAGAACCTTCCCCTCATCCGCCGCTTCTTCAGCGAATGCCGCATTCGGCAGAACCATTGCGCCAATCAGTGCCATGCTGACCAGACTCATCATGCGTTTCTTCATAGTTGTTGCCTCCCTTTTGTTTTGAATGACCTTTTGGTTCCGGTTTTCAAGTGACCTGCGTGAATGACGTTCCGCAATCACTAAACCGTTTTCGTAGTTCCAATATACATCCCCTTCCAACCGCTGTCAACTCATACCTTTTCACAAATTCCACACCCGTTTTTTGTACAATAGTAACAAATCATGGTTGATCGTCATTCTCAGGTCAGACATTTTTTCATTTTTCCATTCAATGTGCTGATCTGGTTCCGGTCGGTTGCGAAAACGTATTCGATGTATAGTTGACATTCACATTCCCGACATCGAAGCTGCCTGTGGATGATGCCTCTCCAGAATCCATCAGGCACACGCTTCCCCGAAAAACCAAGAACCCGGCTGCCGTGCACATGCTTTCACATATGCCAGACAACCGGGTCCCACGCGCGCGCGTTACCAACTCTAAGAGCTGACGCGCCTTTGGAGTCTCCCATCCACTGGTGCTCCTGCGAAGGCAGCCGAAGCTGCCACCGCAGAAGCAGTGGGTGGGAGAATAAAGTGGGGGCAGCCAGTACTGCCCCCAGAAAGTTCCTCAATATGACAATGATCAGAGTACCTGATTCTCCTTGGCCATCCTCCATGCGCCGTCCCCTATGCGAATACTCCTGATGAAACGCCTAAGAAAACGCACTTGCAATGATGCCAAAAATACACTGATCCTGAGTAGCTTTCCCGTACCGTACATCCACCTTGATTGCAGTATACTCTACTCAGTGAGATATTTCAATAGTTTTTGTAGAATTTGTCAAAAAATTTATCAGAAGTCGTCCGTTATTTGAACATGTATGCCTATACACGGCATTCTTCAGGCTTCTTCAGGACACCCTGCTATCCTTTCACGCACCCCCTGCATTGTCTTCCTCTTCTTTCAGGCTGAACTGCTTCTTGATCGTGACGGTCTCTTCGTATCCGGCAAAGATCGCCATCACCCGGCTGTTTTCCATCCCCGGTGTGAGCAGGCTGACGACAGGAACAATCACAAGTCCGGCCAGCATCGTCAGGGCGCCTGCATTGATCGGGCTCTTGATATAGTGGAAGAACATATTGCTCAGCGTGATCCCGACACCGGAAAGGAAGCATACCCACACTGACAGCTTTGTCGTCCTCTTCCAGTAAAGGCCGTATAAGAACGGCGCAAGGAAGGATCCGGCCAACGCGCCCCAGGAATATCCCATCAGCTGAGCGATAAAGGTCGGCGGATTCAGCGCCAGCACAACAGACACTACGATAAAGAACACCAGGAGCACCCGCATGACCAGAAGCTTCTTCTTCTCGCCCATATCCTTTTTGAAATGCGCGATCAGGTCCAGCGTCACGGAGGACGACGAGGTCAGAACCAGAGAAGAAAGCGTTGACATGGATGCCGACAGAACCAAAACGACCACGATGCCGATCAGAATATCCGGAAGCCCGGAAAGCATGGCCGGAATGATCGCGTCATATGCAATGGAGCCGTCTGCGTTGTGGATCGAAGGATTCTCACTGTAAAGCCGTCCGAATCCGCCGAGGAAGTAACACCCTCCGGCAACCACGATCGCGAAGAATGTCGATATCACCGTTCCGGCCTTGATCGAACGCTCATCCTTGATCGCGTAGAACTTGCCGACCATCTGCGGCAGGCCCCAGGTACCAAGGGAAGTCAGGACAACGACTCCCAGAAGGTTCAGAGGATCCGGCCCGAAGAAGGAGACAAATGCTCCCTGCATGCCCTGCGTCACAGGAAGGTCGCTCTCGTACTGAGACAGAGTTGTGAGCGCCTGGAGGAACCCTCCGTTGCTCTTCAGCACGGCAAGAATGACCGCCGAGATCCCGAACAGCATGATAATGCCCTGCACAAAGTCATTGACCACCGTTGCCATATAGCCTCCAAGGAGGACGTAAACACAGGTGAGCGCCGCCATTACGACAACACAAACAGCATAAGGAATGTCAAAGGCCATGCGGAACAGGCGCGACAGGCCATTATAGACAGACGATGTATAGGGGATCAGGAAGACAAATGAAATCAATGCCGCCGCGATCTTCAGCGCGTCCGAGTCAAAACGCTTCCCGAAAAAATCCGGCATTGTCCGTGAGTCCAGATGCTTCGTCATGACGCGCGTGCGCCGCCCAAGGATCACCCAGGCCAGCAGCGAGCCGAGCACCGCGTTGCCGATGCCCGCCCATGTCGCCGAAACGCCATACTTGTATCCGAACTGACCCGCGTAGCCCACGAACACGACCGCCGAAAAATAGGACGTGCCATACCCAAACGCCGTCAGCCATGGCCCCGCGCTCCTGCCGCCAAGGACAAACCCGTCCACACTCGCCGCCTTCCTTCTCGTCATGACGCCGATCAGGATCATGACTGCGAAGAAAATGATCAGAAATATAATTTTAATTGCCATCCTTCCGTTCCCCTCTCCTTAGAACCTGCACCTGAAGCAGGCAAAAACCTTTGCATCTCCTTTTATCATTTTATGCATAGATGCTTTAAAGCGCCGAAGTCATCATACCACAGATTCGAAGAATTGCAACCGTTTTCCTTCAATAGGGAAGCCCCGTCACAAGTCACACCCAATGTCATACAGTTTCTGTTTCCCCAGCCGCCAAAGAGCCCGGAGGACACCCATGAAAGGTCCTCCCCCGGGCTTTTTTACGGCTATGAAATCAGAAACAGAATGACATTGGGCAGCAAAAAGGCCGGGAAAAATATACTTCCCGACCCTGTATCAGTTCTGATTCAATGGCCTTCCAGCTGGTTTTCCTTTGCGACAAGGTTCTCCACGCCGTAACGCTTCCTAAGAAGCGGCTTTTCGATCTTTCCTGTCGCATTGCGCGGCACGTCCGCGAAGATGATCTTACGGGGCCTCTTATAACGCGGCAGCGCGGTGCAGAAGCGGTCGATCTCCTCGATCGTGCTCTTCATGTCTTCCTTGAGCTCGATCACCGCGCCGGTGATTTCACCCAGCCGCTTGTCCGGCATACCAATCACTGCAACATCCTTTATTTTGGGATGCTCGGAGAGGAAATTCTCAATCTCAACCGGGTAGATATTCTCCCCGCCCGATACGATCACATCCTTCTTGCGGTCTACCAGGTAATAGAAGCCCTCCTTATCCTGCATGGCCATGTCGCCGGTAAACAGCCATCCATCCTTCAGAACCTCCCGCGTCGCTTCCGGATTGTTGAAGTACTCCTCCATCACGCCGGGCCCCTTCACGCACAGTTCCCCTACGCTGCCCTGCTCCACTTCGTTTCCCTTCTCGTCCACGATCCGGCATTCCCAGCGGTATCCGGGAACGCCGATCGCGCCAACCTTGTGGATATTGTCAAGGCCCAGATGGACACAGCCAGGGCCGGTGGACTCTGACAGGCCATAATTGGTATCATACAGATGATCCGGGAAATACTCCTTCCAGTGATGGATCAGGGATGGCGGCACCGGCTGGGCTCCGATATGCATCAGCCTCCACTGTTTCAGCTGGTAATCCGACAGCTTCAGTTCCCCCCTGTCCAGCGCATCCAGAATATCCTGCGCCCACGGAACCAGCAGCCAGACGATGGTACACTGCTCATCCGAGACCGCCTTCAGAATAATATCCGGCTTCGTCCCCTTCAAAAGGACAGCCCTGCTGCAGGTCCACAGAGAGCCCATCCAGTGGAACTTCGCGCCTGTATGGTACAGGGGCGGGATGCAGAGAAAGCAATCGTCCTTCCCTGTCCGGTGATGCACCGCTTCCATCTCCGCCGCCTGGTACAGGGAAAGGTGCTTATGCAGAATCGCCTTCGGAAAGCCTGTCGTCCCGGATGAAAAATAGATCGCGCCGTCATCCTCATTGGTCAGGGCAATGCCGGGAGATGTGCTGGGATAATCTGATACCAGCTCCCGGTAGCTCTCGGCAAAGTCAGGGCAGTTGTCCCCCACGTAGAACAGAAGGCGGCCTCTTTCAATCCCGTCCACATTCATCTGAAGCCGGCTGATAAATTCCGGCCCGAAAAACAGGACATCCACCTCCGCCAGATTCAGGCAGTAGGAAATCTCATTCGCAGTGTACCGGAAATTAAAGGGAACCGCTACCGCCCCTGTCTTCAGGATGCCGAAATAGATCGGCAGCCACTCCAGGCAGTTGAACATCAGGATCGCGACCTTCTCTCCCTTTGTGATCCCGCGGTCGATCAGCATGTTCGCCACACGGTTCGCCTTTTCGTCAAAGGTCCGCCACGTGATCTGCCTCCGGTAGGGATGCGGGACAGTCTGCTGAACCAGGTCAAACTCCTTAAACGAAAGCTTGCGCGGATCATTCATGGTCGGATTCAGCTCGATCAGCGCGATCTCATCCCCATGTTCACGCGCATTTCTCTCCAAAAGATCTGTTACAGGCATGTTATTTCCTCTCTGTCATGAATTCTTCAGGTAGTAGGCGGCTAACTTTTCAAACGCGGCAAGGGAACGCTCCGCGCGCTCGGTGGGAACGCAATAGCTGATCCTTGTGTGGCCGGGGCAGCCGAAGCCGCTGCCGGGGACAATGAGAAGATCAAATTCCCTGGCCTTCTCACAGAACGCAACATCATCCTCGATCAAGGTCCTGGGGAACATATAGAAGGTTCCCTGAGGCTCGACTACGGAAAAGCCGATCTCCCTGAGCCCTCTGACCAGGATGTTCCGGTTTGTCTCATACACGGAAACATCACTGGTGTCCTCCGCGCACAGGGCGCACACTCTCTGGAACAGGCTTGGCGCGCTCACATACCCAAGCGCCCTTGAAGCGCCGGCTACTGCAGCATAGACAACATCATGCTCCTCCATCTCCTCCGCAACCAGGATATAGCCCATACGCTCACCGGGAAGGGATAAGGATTTCGACCAGGAATAGCATACCAGGGTATTCGGATAGTATTTCGGCACGAAGGGCACCGTGATCCCGGAAAATGCGATCTCGCGGTAAGGTTCATCCGTAATCAGGTAAATGGGCTGCCCGTACCTGGCGCTTCTCTCCTTCAGGATCTGCGAAAGACGGCAGATCGTCTCCTCGGAATAAACTGCGCCGGAGGGATTATTGGGCGAGTTGATCAGGACTGCCTTCGTATTCGGGCTGATCGCCTCCTCCAATCGCTCAAAATCAATCTGAAACGCTTCGGTGTCCGCCGGGATCAGCTTCATGACACCGCCCGCGCTTTCGATGAACACCCGGTATTCAGGAAAGAAGGGCGCGAAAACGATCACTTCCTCGCCCGGATTCAGCAATCCGCCAAAGCATCCGCACAGCGCGCCGGCCGCGCCCGTGGACATGTAAAGGCTGTCCGGGCTTGCCGCATAATCAAAGCGCCTGCGGATCGAATCCGCGATCCGCTCCCGGACCTTCGCGTCTCCCTGCGCGCTGGTATAAGCATGCAGGGTCACCGGATCCATCTCCTTCAGGAGACGGATGGCAGTTTCATTGACCTTCTCCGGAGAAGGAACGGAAGGATTGCCGATGGAGAAATCAAAAACATTCTCCAGACCGACCTCCGCGATCCGCTTCTTTCCAAATTCAAACAGTTCCCTGATCACAGAGCGCTGCGTGCCAAGCCGAAGCGCCCTTTCATTCACATTTGCCATCATTCCTTCTTTCTATAAACGATTCAAGACAACTCCGTCTTCCGGCGCTTCATCCCATCATCCTCTGCCAAGAGCAAACGCCTTCAGGTTCATCTGCCTGAAATGCGCCGGCACACAGGCTTCGATCGCCTCCAGCCACTTTTCCTCAGGAATCTCAAAATATCTGGACAGCCTTCCCATCAGGACGATGTTCACCGCCTTTACAGATCCTGCCTGCTCCGCACAGGACAGGCAATCCATCGCGTCCACCAAAGCGCCCTTCTCCTCCATCTTCCGGATGAGGTCCTCCGGATAGGCACAGGCTCCCGTGACCACAGGCATCGGATCGATCCTCTGCGTATTGGTCACGATCCTGCCGCCCTCCTTCAGGTAAGGAAGGTAGCGCGCAGCCTCCAGCAGCTCAAAAGAAACGATAAAATCCGCCTCTCCCCTGTCGATGACCGGGGAGTATACCTTATCCCCAAACCGCACATAGGTCACGACCGACCCGCCTCTCTGGCTCATCCCATGAACCTCCGAGACCTTCACGTCATATCCCTGCGTCAGCAGAAGGTGCCCGAGAAGCTTGCTTGCCAGAAGGCTTCCCTGTCCCCCGACGCCAACGATCATAATGTTTTTCGTTTCCATACTCTATATCCCGTTCCTATATTCCATCCAGTTACGTTCCCGAGACGAGTGCTCCAAACCTGCAAAGCTGCTGGCAGACACCGCAGCCAATACACTGCGTCCGGTCGATCACAGCCTTATTTCCCTTCATGCTGATCGCAGGGCAGCCGATCCTCATGCACGACCTGCAGCCGACGCATTTCTCCGGATCATTCATCAGCGGTTTGTTGTGAACCACCTTTTTCCCATCGACAGTCTTAAGCAGGGCGCATGGCCTTCTCGAAATAATCACAGACGGAGCCTTCGCCGCCAGCTCTTCCTTCAGCGTCTCTTCACACTGAGACAGATCATAGGGATCGACCACACGGACTCTTTCGATCCCCATCGATCTGACAAGGCTCTCCAGATCGATCTTTCCGCATGGATCTCCATGGATGTCATAGCCGGTCGTGGGATTCTGCTGATGTCCTGTCATCCCGGTAATCGAGTTGTCCAGAATGACCACAGTGGAATTGCTGCAGTTATAGGCAATATCCGCAAGGCTCGTAATCCCGGAATGAATGAAAGTGGAATCCCCGATCACGGCTACGGTTCCTGCTTCGGAAGCGCTGCCCAAAGCTTTGTTGAATCCGTGAAGCATGCTGACAGAAGCGCCCATGCACAGGTTATTGTCCATGGCCATAAGCGGCGCGGCGCCGCCCAGCGTATAGCAGCCGATATCTCCCATGACCGTCACCTTCAGCCTGTGGAGCGTATAGAAAAGCCCTCTGTGGGGACATCCCGCGCACATGACAGGCGGGCGCGGCGGAATGCTCTCCTCAAGGCAGACGCTCGCCGGGACATCCATTCCCATGACCACCCGCACCAGATTCTGGCTGTATTCCGATTCCATCGGAAGCAGGTTCTTGCCATTCACCTTCAGTCCCAGCGCCTTGCAATGGTTCTCGATCACGGGATCCAGCTCCTCCACGACCCACAGCCCTTCCACGCTGTGCGCGAAATCAAGGATCAGAGTCGTCGGGAGCGGATTGACCAGCCCGATCTTCAGGACATCGACACTGTCCCCGAATACTTCCTTCACATACTGATAGCTGGTCGAGTCACAGATGATCCCGATCCGGCCAAGCCCCTCCTCCTGAGGTCTTGGCGCATTCGGCACATCCTCCTCAGGCACATCACGGTCCCTGGCCCATTCGATCCGGTTCAGCCTCACCCCTCGGAAGACGCACTCATTTCCAAGCTCAACCAGGCGCTGCGTCCTGGCCTCCACAACAGGATGGCGGCCGATGGCATTGGCCGGGGTCATCAGGTACTTCTTCGGATCCTTGCCATATTCCTTTGGCGGCGGACATACCCGCTCCTTCGCTTCGACAACACTCTGAGAATGAGCGATCCTGGTACACATCTTAATGATCACCGGGGTATCGTATTCCTCAGAAAGTTCAAAGGCCGTCCGGGCAAATAAATGCGCTTCCGCGGAGTCCGCAGGCTCAAGCATCGGAAGCTTGGCAGCGATCGCATGATGGCGGGAGTCCTGTTCATTCTGAGAGGAATGCATGCCCGGGTCATCCGCGACAACGATCACCATGCCCGCATTGACTCCCGTGTAGGATGCCGTATACATGGGATCCGCAGCCACATTCATCCCCACATGCTTCATGGCGCACATGCTCCGCCTGCCCGCAAGAGCCGCTCCATAGGCGACTTCCATCGCAACCTTTTCATTCGGAGCCCACTCACTGTAGATGTCAGTATACTTCGCGATCTCCTCCGTCACCTCGGTGCTGGGGGTACCGGGGTAGCTGGACGCCACACTTAGCCCTGCCTCATACAAACCTCGTGCAAGGGCTTTGTTTCCCAGCATCAGTTCTTTCATGCCTCTTCCTCCAACGAATTGTTTATTTTTTCCCTCAGGCAGCCAGTCCCGTCTGAAAGCATGCGCTTCACACGGCTGATCGTTGCAGAGCTGGCTCCTGTACTTTTCATGATATCCAGGTAGACCTTCTCCTGGCTGAGCATCTTTGCGACCTCAAATCTCTGCTCAAGGGCTTCCAGTTCCTTGCCGGTACACAGATCATCAAAAAAGTTACAGCATTCCTCATAGGTGCTGAGGGTAATGATCATGTCATACAAGGCACGTCTGCGCTGTCTGTCTCTCATTCCGTCTTAAACACCATCCTTTCGCCTGAATTCCTGATGGTTTGAATTGCTGTCTGTCGGGTTGCACTCCCATCCTATCACTTTCGTGCTTTAAAGTAAACCGTGTGAAGCATTGAAGCAAATATCAGATCCCGGGCCTCCCGGCAAACAGCGTTCCGGCGGGGATCCCATTCACGATCTCATAAAGAGCCTCCGGCCGTTTTCCATTGCAGACGGTTACGTCGATTCCCTGTCGGGTCGCCAGTTCAGCGGCCTGTAGCTTTGTCCGCATTCCGCCGGTCCCGCGCCTGGACCCCGCGCCTCCCGCAAGATTGTACAGCGCTTCATCGATCGTCTCGATCCGGCGGATCAGCTTCGCGTCCGGGTGGAACCTTGGGTCAGCTTCATAGAAGCCGTCAATGTCCGAGAAAATAACCAGCCGCCTCGCCTGCACCAGCACACTGACCACAGCGGAAAGCATGTCATTGTCTCCGAACAGGCGGTCTTTGGACTCGATCTCCGTATAGCTGACGGAATCATTTTCATTGACGATCGGAATGATCCCGCTTTCAAGGAGCGCATTAAAGGTGTTGGTCAGGTTTTCCTTCTTCTCCTCCTGCTCAATGTCAGCCGCGTTCAGAAGGATCTGCGCGATCGTATGGCCGTATTCGCCAAAAAACTTGTCATAGAGAAACATGTTCTGGCACTGGCCCACTGCCGCGGCAGCCTGCTTCATGCGCATGGATTTTGGCTTCTCCTTCAGTCCCATTTTACTGCTTCCCACCGCGATCGCGCCAGAGGATACAAGGATCACCTCGTACCCCAGGTTTGCAATGTCGCTCAGGACAAGAGCCAGCTTGTCAAATGCCCTCAGATTGGTATTCCCGACATCATTGGTTAAGCTGGAAGTGCCGACCTTTACCACGATTCTGTTCTGGATCAATCCCATATTACTGTCACCCTCTCAATTAAATCTTCTTTCTTATAATCTTCTTTTGTGCATCAACTGCTGACATATGCATGACTCCATTACAAAAAACATGCACACAAGTCAAGCTTGCCTGTCTGTTGTTCCGGCTATCTGTACCAGAAAGCCTGATGTCCCGTCTCAATGACTTTTGCATGAATAACATCATCCTGAATTCTTCTGCTTCGTTGTCGTCAGTCGCCGCAGACAGGTGACATCAGGTCTCCGTTGCCGAAGAAAGCCGGTAACACCTCATGCCGATTCCCCGGTCAGGAAACGCAGCCTTGGGATCAGGAGCCCCGAAACAGCCCCGATCAAAGCGCCTGTCACAACGCCTGCAATGGCGAGGGGCAGAAAATAGTAGCCGACTTTCGCGTTCTCCACCACTGCCGCCGCCACGATCACCTGTCCCGCGTTATGCGCGACCCCGCCGACGATGCTTACGCCGGCCGGTGAAAACCTGTCCGTTTGCTTCATCAATGCCATGCACAGAAGGCTCAGCAGTGCCCCTGCTGCCGAATAGGCAATGCTGAACATATTACCGAACAGGAACCCTGTCGCAAGGATCCGGACCAGATTGACCAGCGCCGCCTCCTTCCAGGAATACAGATACAGGACCGTCACGACCGCCGCATTCGGCAATCCCAGCTTCATGCCCGGAATGCCCGCAAAAAAGGGGATCAGGGATTCAATATAGGAAAGGATCAGTGCGGCTGCGCAGATCAGCCCCATGTATGCCAGCTTCCGCGTCATCCTCGCCCCTCTCAAAGCCAGCTCCTGATCACCTGGAGGACGGCATCCTCCCGCATCGGGCCGATCACACAAGAGGCTGCCTCCTTCACCTCCTGGCGAGCATTCGCAACCGCATAGCTATGCCCGGCCAGCTTCAGCATGCCGATATCATTTCCATTGTCACCGAAGGCAGCCGTTTCCTCCCGGCTGATCCCGAGAAGGGACTGAAGCCTGGCAAGTGCAGTCCCCTTGTCCGCCTCATTGGAGACAACGTCCACCCACCTGGCACCCGCCGCCATGACGTTGGCCCGTCCGGCCAGACGCTCCCGGATGGATGCCGCGGCCTGTGACGCATCCTGCTCCATCAGCATGGCGACCTTCAGGATGGGCGGCTGCAAGCCGGACAGGTCATCACATCTTTCCAGACTGACCCTGTAGCCGCTGCGGATCCACCCGATCAGGTCCTCCCGCGAATAGTCTGTCCATACGCACTCCGGATGGTCCGCCATGATCAGGGAAGGGCCGGCCTTCCTCATCTCTTCCAGCACCTCCAGATAAAGCGCCTGATCCAGCTGCCTGGCATCGATCATCTTTCCCTGGTACATCACCAGGGAGCCATTGCCCGCCAGGATCGCCACGTCATCCCTGACAGGAGCAAAAAGCCGCAGGATGCTCGACATATGCCTTCCGCTGGATGCAGCGAACAGGATTCCCTTCTTCTTCAGTTCCCGGATCACCTCATAATATTCCGGATTCAGGTCAAATGTACCTTCCGGAAGGATCGTATCGTCCAGGTCTGTCGCAATCAGTTTTATCATGCTTCCCCATTCTCTTTCATCAGATTTCCCGTATAACTGTTCAGCCCCCGCTTTGAACAGTTACGCCTATGACTTGTAACCTGTCGCCCTGCACTGTAACATTTATTTGAAAAGATGACAATATGGGGCAGGTCATTGCTCAATACAAGTGGAATTTCAATATGAGAATGTGATATAACAGGGAAAGATTACAGAATGACGACGGCGAAATACCCGTTTTTCCGTTTGAAAGGACAAACCATTGAACCTGAAAAACTTCCAAAAAATCATCCCGCTGTATTCCCTGCCCCCTCTGGCCGCCATGCTTGCCATGAATACGCTGGCCTACTTCGGGACAAGGATCTTTACCACAGGACGGTATCACTATAACATTGAGACCTGGCTCGATCAGAAGCTGCCCCTCGTTCCCTTCTTCGTCACCTTCTATCTTCTGGCTTATGCCCAGTGGATCGGGTGCTATTTCCTGATCGCGCGGGAGAAAAAGGAATACTGCTATCGGTTCTTTTTGGGGGATATCATTGCGAAGACCTTCTGCCTTGTGATCTTCATGGTTTTTCCGACTACGCTGAACCGTCCCGAAATCACCGGGAATGGAATCTTTGAACGGCTGCTGGCGATGGTGTATGCCATGGATGCGCCGGACAACCTGTTTCCCTCGATCCACTGCCTGGAAAGCTGGCTGTGCTACAGAGGGTGCCGGAACCTGACCGCCACAAAGCTGCCGCGATGGTTCAGCGGCGCAAACCTGTTGTTTACGCTTGGTGTTTTCGCATCCACCGTACTGCTGAAGCAGCATGTCCTGGTCGACATCCCCGGAGGGATCATCGCAGTCGAGGCAGGGCTGTTCCTGTCAGGGAGAATCCTTGCAGCTGTCCCAGGTAAGACGCCTGCCTGCGAATAAGAATCTCCTGCGTCGCGATCCATCGGCTTCGTTTTGATCATGCTGATGCAAACCAGAAAGAAGGCCTGCCAACATGAAAAAAAAGATCTTATGGGCTCTCATATCCTTCCTGATCGCGGGACTGACCATCTGGGCCGTTGCCTCCCAGAGCCGAAGCTTTTCCCCCGCAGTGTTATGGGACGAACTTCGGCACGCACACAAAGGATGGCTCCTGTGCGCACTGGCTGCCATGTTCGGATTCATTTTCTTTGAAGGGATGGCCATCATCCGCGTGACAGACCGCCTCGGGTACCGCAGGTCGCCCGCAAGCGGAATCGTGTATGGAGCATCGGATGTCTATTTCTCCGCCATCACACCATCCGCATCCGGCGGCCAGCCGGTATGCGCCTGGTTTATGATGCGGGACGGCATCCCGGGAGCGACAACCACAGTAACGCTTCTGATCACACTGGTCATGTATACCTTGTCCCTGCTTCTGACCGGACTTTTGGCAATGCTCTTTTACTTCCCGGTCTTTGCGGCATTTTCTCCTCTTGCCAGGCTGATGATCATCCTTGGCTGTCTGGTTCTTCTCGTGCTTGGCCTGTTTTTTGTTGCGCTCCTCAAAGAGCCCCGGATCCTGACCCGGATCTGCAATGCATTTCTCAGGCTGCTCAAGAAGCTCCGCCTTTTGCGCGCTGCGGAAAAGCTGCAGGACAGGCTGGACACTGTGATGGAGGAATACGCGCTGTGTTCAAAGATGCTGCTCGGCAAGGGAAACGTGCTCGCGGAGTCATTTTTCTGGAACCTGTGCCAGCGGCTTTCCTATTATCTTGTGCCCTTCCTGCTCTTTCTTGCGACAGGCAAAGGGGCTGCCATGGCAGGGAAAGCCACATTGATCCAGTGCCTTGCCTGTGTCGGATCGAACTGCATTCCGATCCCGGGCGCAATGGGTGCCGCGGATTTCATGCTGCTTGACGGCTTCAGGCAGTTCCTTTCAGAGGATGCAGCCATTACAATGGAGATGCTCTGCCGGGGCGTCACCTTCTACGGCAGCGTCTCCACAGGGCTCATCATCGTAATCATCGGCTACTTCGCAGGAAGGAAGAGGAAAACGAAATGATTGGATTCTATGACTACACGGTTTTGCTTACTTATACTTCCCTCATCTCCGCTACCCTTGGCATCCTGATCTGCATGGATGGGCAGGGGCATCCCTTCATCGGGGTCTTTTTCCTGATGATCTGCGGCCTGTGCGACGCCTTCGACGGAAAGGTTGCACGGACCAAGAAAAACCGCACCCAGCAGGAACTGCGTTATGGCATCCAGATCGATTCCCTCGCGGACCTGGTCTCATTCGGCGTGCTGCCTGCCTGTATCGGAAATGCCATGCTCCGCGTACTCCCCTCCATGCCGGAAGTGAGCAGGCGTCACCTGAACCGCATGACAGGCTGGCCCTTTGTCAGCATTTTCTATGCAATCATGTCGATCTATGTGCTGGCAGCGCTCGTGCGCCTGGCATACTTCAACGTGGAAGAAGAGATGCGAAATGAGAAGAACGCAGGACGGCGGCAGTACTACACCGGACTCCCGGTAACCTCCGCCTCCCTGATCTTTCCGATCCTTCTCTCCTTCCAGTATATTACGCCGTTTGACATCACTCCGTTTTACTTCGTGACAATGCTGATCGTGTCAGTCCTGTTTGTCATGCCGATTCCGGTCAGGAAACCGGGAACCCGTGCGATCCTCGTGATGATCCTGATCGGGGCTGCCGATTTCATCTCCATGCTGTGGATTTACATCCAGAAACTGCGGTAGTACGGCGAGGCTTTCTGACGCAGATATCGGAAAACCAGACAAGTAATATGCATA
>CAMJIC010000006.1 GCA_946405675.1 uncultured Clostridia bacterium | reverse complement strand
GCCTGCCCAGCCGGGCAGTGAACAGAAACGCTGGCAGGAGTGTGACTTGTAACCTCTGAACAATTACGCATCGGGCGATGCTTCGCATCCTGAATCGCCCGATGCCACTTTCTTTACACTTTCATACGTCCTCAGCAGCAAGTGCTTCGGGCTGTTTTGAACGTTTCACAGGTTGAACAATATTTCCCACGAGTGCCTGCTTTATGATACAATCAGCGTAACTCATTCACAGCATCATTGCCTGTTCTGCTGCCGGCCTCTCCCTCAGGCTGATCCTCACTGATCCTCAGGCATGGGGCCCCGGAAACCGGTAAAGCACTTTCTCAGCAGACCACAGGATGGAAAGAGGTTTACATGAATCAAATGAAGCGTGTCATGGCAATGGCGGGAGTGATCCTCATCGGCGGGATCTGGATCGCCACATTTCTGATCGGTATTCTGGAGGGGCCGAAGGAGCTTCTGACTGCGTTCCTGGTGCTGTCGGTCGTCGTCCCTGTACTGATCTATGCGATCCTCCTGGTTGCCAGAATCGTCTCCGGAAAGCCGGCAAAAGACGAGATCGACAAGGCATGGAATCAAAAGAAAGACCAGAACGGATGATGTCTGTTCTGGTCTTTCACTGTTCAGAACCTATCCTGCTTTCTGCTCAGATCCTGACAGGCCGAACCGGAAGATCATATAGCCGGCTACGGTCGCAACCTGCCTGCACCCGGACTCTTCCAGGAAGCTTGTATTGGCAAGGTTCTGCTCCACCACAAGATACCGGGTCTTTGTAGCCTTCATAGCCTTCCGGAAGGCTTCCGGGGTGACAGACGGATCCCTTCCGTACATGGCATCCAGAATCCGCTTCCTCCGCATGTACTTCTTGTTTTTCTCTCCGTACGTGATCCCTGTCGAGGTGTTCCCTTCATAAAACAGCCTCAGGTTCCGGTTAAACAGGAGGCGCACGGTGGGATCATACTGGCGCACGGCGAATTCAATTCCGTAGGGGAAGACGCACAAAGGATACTGCTTTGCTTCCCATTTCATCCATTTCCTGGACGTCCTGTCCGTGATTGCAGCCAGCTTTTCAACGGCCTTCTGATATTGCTCTGTCTGCTCAAAATCCTGATGGATCGCGTCGCACAGCACGGGAATGGCGCCGTCCACCTTATAGACATTGTCCGGGATCCGCACATTCGGAATGCCCGGATTGATGGGCATCGAGAAAGCCATCGCCACGATGACCAGGGCAAATGCAATTGCCTGGACCATCTTCCTTCGCACGGATCCGATGGCCCGTGTCAGCCAGTACGCTGCGCCGAAGGTAACCGGCAGGATCCAGAAAAAGCGATAGTATACGGTGGTCATGCCGAATCTGGGAATCAGGGCGCGCACCAGGAACGGATTCATGACCGTAACCAGGCAAAAGACCACAATGCTCACGAACATCCATGTCACGGAAGAAGAATCCGGCAGCTGGCTGTCCTCATAGCGGCCCGGGACATAATCCTTCGCATCCACAATCTCAAGGGGCACGTCCCTTTTTTTGCCGGCAATCGCAGCCACGATTCCTGCCACACATCCCAGGACAAAGATCAAAAGGATCGGCCAGGAACGGCCCAGATACTCTTTCAGGCAGGCCCACACGAAGGTAAGGCCATATTCCTTGATTGTAATTCCCGCCATAATCTCACCTCCATGTCCGGAGAATGATCACTCCGTGCTGGATCAGATAATAGGTCACGCCCCAGGCAAAAACCGGAGCGCAGGCAAGCAGCAATGCAGGAAGCCGGTTCCATTTCCCACGGATTGCGATCACCGGAAGGATGGCCATGAGGCTCAGCGCCAGTACCATGATGCTGCTTGCCGAGAAACAGACGGAGGATGCCATGATCCAGAACAGATCCCGCATCGGCGTCTCAGAGGTCTCCCGCCACAGGCTCGCACATATGGCAAGGGCAGCCGGAACGGCGACATTCACGATCAGGGACTTTCCCTCATAGGAGCGGGTAAACAGGAAAATGCCAGGCATATAGATCGTGGAGGACAGCACATTCAGCGCGAACACCATCACCACAAAGAGGTCTGCCCTTCTCCTGCTGTACACGCCAGGCCGCTCCCTGATCGAACGGATCTTCACGCCGCGTCTCTCATTGTCCGGAAACAGGGCACGGCCAAGCTCATAAACGCTGATGAAGCTCATGATCACATTGATCACGCTCATCACGCTGCGGGAGGATACGACCACCGGCAGTCCGCCGATCAGCGAGCTCATGACTGCATTGTGGTATGGAAAGCAATTGAGGGCATACCTGGATTTCAGCCTCAGGATCCGCTCGCCTGTCGACGGGTCAAACCTTCCGATCGTATTCGTCGCCAGTGCGGTGGAAGCCTCGCCCACATACCAGCCGGAATCCGCAGAAGCATCAAAGTAGCAAAGCACAAACACAACGCTTGCCGCCAGCGTCAGCAGCATCACGATCAGCAAAAATCCATGGAGCTGCATCCTGTGCCTGAGGGAATTCATGCTGCCGATCCAGCTTCTGTATCCGAAGAAGAATCCCAGAAGGATCACTCCCCCCATGAAGACTGCCATGATCAGGGCAAGCGTCCTGAGGGGAAGCAGCGCAACCTCGCATGCGAGGCAGACCACCTCAAAAATACCGAAATATACAAAATAGCCGATCCATACCCCATGGCTCAAAGAATAATCATCCTTCCCGCGGACCTTCATGACAACCGATCCCAGGCACAGGAAGACCAGCATCTGGACCACGAGCGAAGCTGCGGCCAGCAGCAATATCTTCATTCCACAGACCTCCTTCTTGCGTATCAGGACGCATTACAGAATATCGACGATGAACGGATCAGCCCAGAGCGCAGCGCGCTCCGGGCCGATCAGATCTGTTATCCTTATCTGTAAATGATGTCTTCCCTGCCCGGGCCATTCGAGACCATCGTGATCGGGAACCCGATCTGCTTTTCAATGAACTCTATGTAATTCCTGCAGTTCCGGGGAAGATCCTCATATCTCCGGATCCCGCGGATATCACATTTCCAGCCGGGAAGCGTTGTCCACACAGGCTTTGCCTTCTTCAGATCCGGCGTAGTCGGAAACTCCTTCGTCTCAATACCATCGATCTCATAGGCGACGCAGACAGGGATCTCATCCAGATAGCCGAGATCATCCACAACGGTGAATGCTACATCCGTCGCGCCCTGCATCCTGCAGCCGTATCTCGACGCAACTACGTCATACCATCCGACCCTTCTCGGACGGCCGGTCGTCGCGCCGTATTCTCCTCCATCTCCTCCGCGCCGCCTCAGCTCCTCAGCCTCATCCCCAAAGATCTCGGAAACGAATTCCCCTGCGCCCACCGCAGAAGAATATGCCTTGGTGACGACGACAATCTTTTCGATCTCATAAGGCGCAATCCCTGCCCCGATCGCGCCATAACCGGCAAGGGTCGGAGAGGATGTCACCATCGGGTAGATCCCGTGGTCCGGATCCTTCATCGTCCCCAGCTGCCCCTCCAGAAGGATAGTCTTCCCCTCCCGGTTCGCGTTCTGCAGGAAAGAGGCCGTATCAGCCACATATGGCCTGACCATGTCACGGTAGGAATGCAGCTCCTCCATCAGGTCCTCTTTTTTGATCGGTTCCTTATGATAGAGATGCTCCAGCAGGACATTCTTCAATTCACAGACCCGCTGCGCCTTCTCCTCCAGAATCCCATCATCAAAAAGCTCGCAGACCTGGAAGCCGATCTTCGCGTATTTATCGGAAAAGAACGGAGCGATCCCGGATTTGGTAGACCCGAAAGACTTTCCTCCAAGCCGCTCTTCCTCATACGCATCCAGGTTCACATGGTAGCTCATGACAACCTGCGCCCGGTCTGAGATCAGAACCTTCGGCTGCGGAACCCCACGTGAAACCAGCTCCCCGATCTCCTTCACCACAAGCGGAATATTCAATGCAACGCCATTGCCAAGCACATTGGTGCACTCCGGATGGCAGACACCGCTGGGAAGCGTATGGAGCGCAAACTTCCCATACTGATTGACAATCGTATGGCCCGCATTCGCCCCGCCCTGATAACGGACAACAATATCCGCCCGGTCCGCAAGCGTGTCAACGATCTTACCCTTTCCTTCGTCTCCCCAGTTCGCTCCAACTACAGCCTGTACCATGTGATTTTCCTCCTGTTTCAAGATCTGTGGATGTACAATATCCGGTCTTAAGTAATTTCGTGTTCCCAAGTCACGTCCCGCTGTGGCGCAATGCCATTCAATACAGAGACTGTATGGCATTGGTATGACTTGTGACGTTTCTTAAACGGATATTTCCGCTGTCATTCCAAGTTCTTCAGTGTACGCCGACAGAAGCGGCTTCACCACTTCTTCCAGGTACTTTTCCACCTGGCGGGGCGCCCTGCCCACATACCGCTCCGGCTGCATGGCCGCCTCCAGCTCTTCCCTGGTCTGGGGAAATGCAGGATCCTCCGCGATCAGTTCAAGCAGGTTGTTGTCACGTCCCTCTTCCTTGACGGCCCTTCCGGCCTCCATGGACAAGGTACGGATCTTCTCGTGCATTTCCTGACGGTCTCCTCCCGCCTTCACGGCATCCATCATGATATTCTCCGTCGCCATGAAGGGAAGCTCCGCACGAAGATGGCGGTCAATCACCTTCGGATAGACCTGAAGGCCATCTGTCACATTCATGCAAAGATCCAGAATGCCATCGACCGCAAGGAATCCCTCTGCAATCGAAAGGCGCCTGTTCGCCGAATCATCCAGCGTCCGTTCAAACCACTGGACACTGCTTGTGATCGCCGGGTTCATGGCATCCACCATGACGTAGCGGGCCAGGGATGCGATCCGCTCACTCCTCATCGGATTCCGCTTATACGCCATCGCGCTTGATCCGATCTGGTTCTTCTCAAACGGCTCTTCCACCTCTTTCAGGTGCTGGAGGAGGCGGATGTCATTGGACATCTTGTGCGCGCTGCAGGCAACCTGGGATACCACGTTCATAACCCGCGCGTCCACCTTGCGGGAATAGGTCTGCCCGGAAACCGGATAGCAGGCATCAAACCCCATCTTCTTAGCAATCATCGGGTCGATCCTGTCTACCTTCTCCTCGTCACCGTCAAACAGCTCCAGGAACGATGCCTGTGTCCCGGTCGTCCCCTTGGAGCCCAGAAGCTTCAGGGAAGACAGGACATAGTTGATATCCTCCAGGTCCATCATGAATTCATTGATCCAGAGCGTCGCACGCTTCCCAACCGTTGTCGGCTGGGCAGGCTGGAAATGGGTAAATGCCAGTGTCGGGACATCCTTGTATTTCTCCGCGAAAGCAGCAAGGCGCGCAATCACATTTACCACCTTGCTGCGCACCAGCACAAGGGCATCACGCATGATGATAATGTCCGTATTATCCCCGACATAGCAGCTCGTCGCGCCAAGATGGATGATCCCCTTCGCCTTCGGGCACTGCAGGCCATATGCATATACATGGCTCATGACATCATGCCTCACGGCCTTCTCCCGCTCCATAGCATCCTCATAATTAATATCATCCTGATGCGCCTTCAGCTCATCGATCTGCTCCTGTGAAATATTCAGCCCCAGTTCCTTCTCCGTCTCAGCCAGGGCGATCCAGAGCCGCCTCCAGGTGCGGAACTTCTTGTTCTGGGAAAACAGATACTGCATTTGCTTTGAAGCATACCGCTGTGACAGCGGGCTGGTATAGCCATCGTAGTTCATATCCGGCTCCTTTTTGCATTGCAAATTTCGTTACAAGTCACACCCCCGCCAGCGGGCGGCCTGTGGGGGCGCCCCCTCCTGAATCCATTTAACAGGAGTGAGACAGGATCCACTGCTTACGGAGACTTAGCGGCCGGGGTATGAAGAAATCATACGCTGAATATCCCGGCCGCTTAGTCGAAGTTAGCAGTTAGCCTGGCGAAGCGGGTTTTGGATGAAGGAGGGGGCACCCCCACAGGCCGCCCGCTGGCGGGGGTGTGACTTGTAACCATATTTCAGCGTTCATACTCTCCACGGATGTCCTCCGTCGGCGGATCGACCGGGTATTTCCCGGTAAAGCATCCATTGCAGACAGGAAGATCCTCTACGATCTGCCCAAGCCGCTCCATCTTCAGATATGCAAGGCTGTCCGCGCCGATCACGCCCCTGACCTCTTCCTGCGTGCGGTTATACGCGATGAGCTGTTCTCTCTCGGGGATATCCGTTCCAAAATAACATGGATACAGGAATGGCGGTGAGCTCACCCTCATATGGACCTCAGTCGCCCCAGCCTCCCGGAGCATCCTGACGATCCGGTCACTGGTCGTCCCACGGACAATCGAGTCGTCGATCATCACGACCCGCTTCCCTTCCACTGCCTGACGCAGCGGATTCAGTTTGACCCTGACGGCAGATTCCCGGCTCTGCTGCTGCGGCCGGATGAAGGTTCTTCCGATATACCCATTCTTCACGAACCCCTGCCCGTAAGGAATCCCGCTCTCCATGGAAAATCCCAGAGCCGCAACGCTTCCTGATTCCGGGACGCCAATAACAAGATCCGCGTCCACAGGGCTGTCCTTGGCCAGGAACCTTCCTGCCATCAGCCTTGAGTTATAGACCGAAACCTTGTCGATCACGGAATCCGCCCTGCCAAAATAAATGTACTCGAACACGCACCGGGCTGTCTTTCCATTCCTGATACAATGGCTGCGGTCGGAATGAAGCCCGAACCTGGGGCTGATCGTCACGATCTCTCCAGGTTCCACGTCACGCACAAACTCCGCCCCTACCGTATCCAGGGCACAGGACTCCGACGCAAAGAACCAGGCTTTCCCCCTCTTTCCGATGCACAGAGGACGGATCCCAAAGGGATCCCTCGCGCCGATCAGCTTCCTCGGGCTCATGATGACCAGCGAATAAGATCCCTTCAGCCGGTTCATCGCCATCGACACAGCTTCCTCCACAGACCCGGTATTGATCCTTGCCCGCGCGATCTCATAGGCGATCAGCTCAGAGTCCGTCGTCGTCTGGAAGATCGCCCCAGTCCGCGACAGCTCCCGCATCAGCTCCGGGGAATTCACCAGATTCCCATTGTGCGCCATGGCAAGCGTCCCCTTGAGATAATGGAGCACCAGCGGCTGCGCATTCTCAATCGTGCTTGCGCCAGCTGTCGAATAACGCACATGCCCGACACCAATGTCACCGCACAGGCTGTCCAGATCCTCCTCATCGAAGTTCTCATTTACAAGTCCCATCCCCTTCCGGCTCAGGACTCTCCCCTTCGGACCGGACGTATCACTCACGGCAATTCCGCAGCTCTCCTGACCCCTGTGCTGAAGCGCCAGAAGCCCGTAGTAAATCGTCGACGCCACATTCTCCTGGGCGGAGAAATCATACATGCCAAAAACCCCGCACTCCTCACGGGGTTCATCCATCAGCTGCGATGCATCAAATATACCTGTTTCTTTTCTTTTCAAGCTTTCTTACCTATCCATTTTGCAACTGTTCTGAACCAGTTCCGAACAGTTACTCCATTTTTCTTTTCTACAGATTCAAAGATTCAAGCGAGAAGCATTCTACTATAATCCAGGTGTCACATTCAAGACCTGAACGGTATTTCAGCCCGAAACCGTAATCAATCCGATATGGTCCTCATAGGCCGCGGAAAACACATGCCCGGTGCAGGTGTCTGTCAAGGCTCCCTCCCATGTGAAATGAAGGTGGCCCGCCAATACTGCGCACACAGGGCTGTCCGGCGCACAGATCAGACTGATCAGTTCCTTCATTGTCCCTCCTGATGAGGTATCATATGCATCCCCGTCTCCCCAGCACAGCACACGGTCTCCCCATCCCTTACGGGAAAGCTCTGCCAGTTCCTTTGAATCTTCACTTCCGGTATCGAAGGGAACATGGGTGCACAGGATCACCGGTTTTCCTTCCCCGCAGACAGCACGGAATTCCTGAAGCGTTTCCTCCGTGACCGCTGTTGTGGTATTGTCAAGCCCCACGAGGGTAAACGCCTCAAACCGCTTTGTCCAAAGTTTATTCTGAGGTGCGATCCTGCGGTGAAGCTTACGCATTTTCCTGATCCCCATATCACCAAACCAGCGGCCATAGTCATGATCCGCACGCAGGTACATCCATGGCGTCTTTATCCCCTCCAGCCCGTCTGCAAGGCACTCCAGGTTCTTCTTAGAGACATAATCCAGCATATCCGCGCCGAACACCACATAATCCGCTTCAAAGGAATCAATCCGTTCACTCAGAAGCTCCCATGTCTCACAGGCCGGGGTTCCGGATGCATTCTGCAGCAGATCGAAGCGCTCCTGAACCTCCTCCAGATGCTCCTTCGATACGCCCGGATCCTCGCTGCCCAGGCAGATATGCATGTCCGATATCCACAGGAGGCTGCAGGTTCCCTCCATGCCCGGAACCGTAACATGGACCTCCTCAACGACCGGTTCATACCCCGCCTCCGCTGCCATCGCGTCCATGCATAAAAAAGAGGCTTCAGGTGCGAAGCCCCGGCACAATCCCAGGCATGCTGCACAGACCATAAACAATCCCAGCCTGGTTTTGCTCCTACTCATCCGCATTCTCTCTTTCCAACATTTATCCCAGAACGCTCCTGCGGTACTCTTCCTTGAGCTCTTCCATCACCTGAGCCGGATCCCGCCCCGCGTCATTCCTGGCTGCGGTCTTCTCCTCCGCCTTCCTGGCACAGGCTGCATTGTATTCCTGGATTTTTCCTGTCAGTACCTGATCCGCCCCAAATTCCTCCAGCTTCTCCCGGTACTCGTCTTCCGACAGGAACAAAGGAAGCGCACTGACATATTTACGCATCAGTTCCCTCGACTGTGAGGTCTTCCATCCGTTCAAAAAGGCATCCGCCGCCTCCTTGAAGCAAAATTGCCGTGCCAGGGCGCACCCCAGGTTATTCCATACCGAAGCATAAAAAGGAGCGCCCAGCTTCCCAGCGCTGCGGTGATCCAGGATCCGCCGGTAGATTACCTCAGCAGCCTGAAGCCTTCCCCCCTTTACCAGGAAATCCGCCTGCGTCTTCTGCCGCTGCTCTTCCGGCTGGACCTGCACCCTCGTCAGCTCCTCCCGGACATGCCTTGTTTCCCCCGCAGGCAGATAACCGATCTCCTGAAAAATCGGCAGCACAAAATAGCTGACATCCCTGTCAGGACGCTCCAGAGCATCCGACAGCTTCCTCGCAAGGA
Source organism: uncultured Clostridia bacterium (assembly GCA_946405675.1). Lineage (GTDB taxonomy): Bacteria > Bacillota > Clostridia > Lachnospirales > Lachnospiraceae > Porcincola. The sequence goes on along the minus strand of CAMJIC010000006.1, from coordinate 18,501 downwards.
CCTTGAGCCCCAGCTCATCCCTGATCCAGTCCACGAGCTCCATGGACGCAATGCTCCGGTCGATCAGGCACAGGTTATGATGAAGGAACCAGCAAAGCTCCTCCATCGAATAGATCTTCGTTCCGATGCTCGCGATCAAAAACGGACGCTCCGCGACCTTTGTAGTGCACAGATCAAAGCTCATAGGATCACCTGTCTCTTCCAGACCCTTCCGGTCGACGGATGGAAGCCGCCGAACCCCAGGTCCTCCACTTCTATCTCACACCTGTTCTGCGCAGTGAAATACACGGTCAGCCGCAGCCTTGTGGCACGATTCTCCCTCTCCGGGAAATGATCCAGCCGCAGGACATGCGCAACCGTCTCCCCGCCGTCAGCAGGCGTGGTCAGTATCGTCACGCTTTCCTCCTGATCCGGGATCACATCCAGCTGGCAATGTGCTTCATACCAGTTCAGGCCGGCAGGGATCAGAACCTGATACTGCTCCTTGCCGCGCACCCGCACCCGGATGCCGATGTCCTCACTGATCTGATCCACTCCCATGAACAGAAGATCCGGCATCTTCACATAGCCAAGCCTTCCCATCACGCAATAGCAGGCCCCTTTTGAAAACAGATTCTGTCCCTGGAACGCATGCCTCCGGAAGGTCAGGTACTGGAATGAACGGGGTGCCCAGCTTCTGTCAAAATAATTGCCATACAGATAGCTTGTCGTGACGGTGCGGCGCTCAAACAGCTTGCCTAAAAGCTCATACAGCCGCCTGTCGCGTTCCTTGTCCCAGTCCTCTTTCGGCATGCTGCCCCTGGCACGTTCACTGACATCCGCAGAAGCGATTTCCATGATCGAAGCCGCTCCCGGCTTTACGGACCGGTCAATATGCAGGATGCTTCCGACGATCTGCTGGTTTCTAAGGCGCAGGAAAGCAACGTCCCCGCTCCACAGCTCCCTGCGCATGCTGATGACATAATAATAAAAGCTTGTCCTCCAATCCTGGAGAAAAATGTCCCTTCGCCCGATCCCAATGCTTTCCAGGGCTGCAACCACATGGTCTCCCAGGCTTTGTGTCAGGCTGGGCACCGTGACAGCGATCCGAAGATCCCTCATCTCCTTTTCCCCGGGTACCATATCGATCATTCTTGACAAAAACCGGCCGAGCGCCTGCGTTCCGAATCTTCCTCCCCGCATAGCGCCCTTCCATGCCTCGGAAGGCACACTCATCAGGCCGTCCTCCCCCTCACCGGGCAAGGACAGTGTCTGGGGTTCCTTCAGGGTTGTGTGATACCAGGTGATCTGGGCTCCTTCCGCGGACATCTGTATTCCGATCAGTATACTTTTTTGGTCTTCCATGATTAACCGCTCCGCTTACCTCCATCCAGTGCAGTGACCCAATGATCAGGAGACAGATCCTTATTCCATCAGCAGGAATATCTCCTTCGTCAGGCTGTCAAGCTGCCTGTATTCCTTCAGCTCATCCTGAAACGCTTTCTCATTCCCTGACCCCAGATACCGGGCCATCTGCGCCAGCCTCCCATAGCGGCTGTTCCTAAGCTCGCCGGGCACTGCTGCCGCTCTCAGGATCCTGTGGGCGCTGACGACTGTCTCACCGTTTTCCTTTGTCTCCTCCGTATAGCACTCCAGCTGTTCTCCTTCGAAGAGAACGAATTCCTTCACTCGGATCCCCTCAAAAACATCCTTCATCGTGATCTCCGTGAAAGGCTCATTCTCATACCGGGTCCGGTAAAACAGCCTGACCGTACTCTTCGGGCTGGCGACAGCCTCACAAAACACCCGGTCCTCACATCCCAGCGACTGGCGCATGTCGTAAGGAAACCTGGTGAAGAAAGCAAACCGGATTCCCTGCTCGGAATATTTCCTTAACAGCGTAACCGCTGCTTCCCGCACCTCCTTTGGATATTCCGTCTGGCGGCTGAGGTACTGAAGGAGCGCAAGCGCGCAGCAATCCGGCAGTTTCCCTCCCTTCTCATAATCGATCAGGCAATCGTCAAAGACCACGTCTGAAACGGGACTGCCTTTCACCAGGTATTCATAACATCGAAGGATCACATAAGCCTGGCAGATCCTTCTGCTCCCCAAAGACCTCCGGTAAGAACGGTAGATCTGCTCACTGTTCTCGCTTCCCTGATGCATAAAAATGATCAGGCTCAGGATCTTCTTTTCCAGGTTAATCGTCTCAAGCCCATACTCCCGCCCGGCACTCCAGAGATTTTTCATGCTCTCTATGGGGCCTTCGTAATACATCAACAGGTAAATGAGGATATGCTCTTCCACCTTTCCCGCCATGAACAGCTGCGCACAGTACCCGAGCAGTTTTCTGTCCTCTTCAAACTCCCTGATGATCACCATCTGGGACAGGATCCGCATCAGCTGATTCAGGTCCACACCCTCTGTCCCATACTTTTCAAGGATCATCCATGCCTTTTCATACCTGCCGTCCTGCGCCAGGAGCGTCAGGAGTCGGACCCGGTCGATACTGACATACGTTTCCAGATCCATCTCACGCAAAAACCCTGGCAGTGTCTCCTCCTGAGGATTCTGCGCATAATAATCCAGAAGCCATGTCTGAAGCTTAAGGCGATAGCTATCGGAAAAGACCGACATCTGTACCGCCTCCAGATAATACTTCAGGGTTGCATGCGTGACCGGCTGCCCGGAACGCGAATTCAACGTAAAGAACATCACCAGATGGGGATCATCCGGTACGGCCTGGGTGCACAGGTCCATGATGGATGTATCATTCATCACATGGCGCGCCATGTAAAGATCCGTGGAAGCATAACGCCTTCCCTGACCATCCTCCAGAAGAATCCGTGACTGCTCAGAATAGATCTGTACCTGTGCTGTATGATTTTCGATCGGCGTCACGTATTCCCGGCTCCTTCGCACATCGCACACAATGACGCGCTTCATATCCGGGCTCAGGCAGTCTACCTCAAAGGTGAAGAGCAGCTGGATCAGCTTTCTGCCCAGCTGTGCCGTGACCAGCCTGCGGGTCAGATAGCGGGAGATCAGCACTGACAGGTCATCATTAATCCGTCCCATCTGGATCTGGTCCGTCAGGAACTTCTCCATCCCGGGACGCATCGCGGAAAAAATCTGCGGAATACTGTCCTCCGAATCGGAAAGGTTCCGGTAAATGCGAGCCTTCCTGCGCCAGTCCATGCGCTCATTCATGACAAAATACCGGCGAATGACCTGTGGCATCTGTTCGATGCGCACCTCACTCATCGTCTGCATGTAATACTCATACAGACCGGTAATTTTCAGATCCCGCGCAACAGCAGCCTGATAAAGCGGGAAGTACTTTTCTTCCTGCTTCTGTCCATCGATCGCCATCTGCACCTGAACAGCCAGCACATCATCCATGCGCGTCTGTTCGTAGCACTTTCCGAGCATGCGGAAGGTGACGGGATCAAATCCGCCGCGGCGGCGGATCAGGTTCATGCTGTGGAGGATCATGCGCTCATCCAGCACATGCTCCTTCACAGCCCAGTTCATGAGCATGCGCGCGCCGGATGTCCATTCATGCAGCAGGAAGGGATTCTTCCGGATAATCTGTACGCCCTCAAGCAGGAGGATCGGGCTGGCATGGAACTGCCCGACATAGCCAAGGATCATCTCCAGCTTGCCTGCATCCTCTTTCGCCCCATCCTCAAGCAGATACAAGGTCAGCCATCGGATCAGCCATGAGGAGCGGTATTTCAGGGAAAGCTCCCTCATCTGTTCCCGCACCTGTATCCGGTAGTCCTCCCCTCTTGAGAAAAACGTGGAAAGATACAGCCATGCTGCCTGCGCGTTGGCATCCTCCAGGATCCTGGGGCTCTGCTCAACCTGATGCAGCAGCTTTTCCGCCTGGGCATGCTTCCCCTCCGCCTGCAGCACGAACACCTCCAGCAGGTCTGCCAGAAGGCTTTTCCCGCCGGAACGCCTGTAGCTTTCGATCACGCTCTGGGTACGTTCCGTCCACTGATGCAGGTCAATCCGGCCAAGCCGGTAATCCAGGTAGAGGCAGACCGCCTTCCTGATCATGACATTCCGAACCCGGTGCGCCCTCAGATCCGTGTCCCCCTTCACCTCCACGCACAGCTCAAAGGAGAGGGTCTGGTAACAGGTATGGATCGTGATCCGCCCGAAGTTTCGGCCCGCGTGAAGAAAATTGGCGTCCACAATATAACGGAGCGGCCAGGTTGAACCGATGAATTCCTCGGTCGTGACCTGCTTCTTGTCAACACGCAGAAAGCGGGCATCCGAGGAGATCCCGATCTCCATGTAGCCCCATGTGTTCCTGGAAAGCGTGATCTCTTCCAGAACCGTGCCTTCCGGATTCACGATCCTCTGCGACTCCCTGGAAAGGGTAAGCTCGATCATCTCCTTCTTCTGGGATGCGATCAGAAACTGTTCCAGGGCATGCTTCGGTTCCGTTTCCGTCTGCAGGCTCTTCCACAGGGTCAATGCCTCGCAGCCTTCCTGCTCCATGGATTTTCCGAACTCTTCTGACGCAAATGCTTCTGCCGCAGCCCCCAGGTCTGTCTGCGCCAGGCTGGTCAGTTCATCGATCCCTATGGATTTTTCGCAAGGCTCCTCCTCCGGGACAAGGAAACAAAACGGAATGGCCTCCTCGCCAAGCTCACTGCAGATGATGAAGGCTCCTTCTGCTTTCTGGCCGGGCGCAAGCCCTGTCAGGTCTGCATGATAACGGATCTCCGATTTCGGACTGTAGAAATCAGCCGTCTCCACATAGACACGGGGGTTGGATACATATACAAACCCACGGCACCTTTTCCCTTCCGGATGAGAAATGGAAAAGGAACCCCGGAGAATCCCGCCGCCTTGTGCCTGGGCTTTCACCTGAGCCGGCTGGATCTGAAGCCGCGGCGCATCATATTCAAATGTCTCATTCAAAAGCTGTTCCAGGCGTCTTCGCACGGTTGCCCCTTTCCCATAAGCATTAATTGCTGATCAATGACTTCAGTTCATCCATAAAGGTTCCCACGTCCTTGAATTCCCGGTAAACAGAGGCAAACCGGACATAGGCAACCGGATCCAGGTCCTTGAGCCTGAGCATGATCATCTCCCCGATCTCAGAACTTTTCACCTCGGATGTCCTCCGGCCGTAAATATCCGCCTCGATCCGGTCGATCATGGATTCGATATCAGCAATCGGAACCGGTCTTTTGTAACAGGCACGCATGACGCCGGATTCGATTTTGCTGCGGTCATACTGCTGCCGTGTGCTGTCTTTTTTAATCACCGCAAGGGGGATGGCTTCAATCTTCTCATAGGTCGTAAAACGCTTCCCGCAGTGGTCACACTGCCTCCTGCGCCGGATTGAATTCGTCTCCTCCACCGGCCTTGAGTCAGTGACCCGGGTGTCTTCATTTCCGCAGAATGGGCATCTCATAATGTTTCCTCTCTAGTAACTGTTCAGAACCTGTTCTGAACAGTTACCCTCTCTATTCAGCTCGTACCAGGCATCCATGTCATTGATCCATGTGTCTCTCATCCAGGAACAGTTCTCTCGCTGAGCGTACCAGAAGATCGGCGCACAATGCAACCCCCAGCTTTCCGGAGTCGATCAGAATGTGCCGCCCCGACAGCTCGTCTTCCGGATGGGCGGAAAACCTCCTCCGGTACGCATCACGCGCCCTGTCCTCATTCAGGAGCAGTGCTTTGGCCGATTCCTCATCGGTATGGAGCATCTGCATGATGTTGCGGGTTCTCTCCTCAACGGATGCATAGATGAATATGTGCAAAGCCCTGGGATGGTTTTCAAAAATCTGATCTGCGCAGCGTCCCAGAATGATACACGGTCCTTCCTCGGCAATCGAACGGATCACGGCACTCTGACGCTCAAATTCCAGCAAAGCCTCATCCTTTTGTTCCGGATTGGCTTCGCGCCTCAGGAATCCCTTCCACCGGATCCTCCCGCCGGATTCCGCTTTCATCCGCTCTTTCCCGGCGTCACGCTCCTTTTCCTCTTCCTCATGGAACCGCTCCGGCACCTGTCCCCTTCCCTCATAGGGCCGTTCCAGATCCTGGAGGGTCTGCACTCTGGCCTCCACCTGGCTGCGGTCATATACAGGGATCTCAAGCATGCTTCCAACAAGACCGGCAATCTCATGCCCCTTACTCGCAAATCTCCTTGAGATAGTGATGATATAATTGTCCATTCAGCCCCCCTTTTCCCGGGTAATCCGCTTTGACGCGAAGGCGAGGAAGACGCCCATGCATATTGCCAGTGCGGTCATCGCCGCCGCGCATACCACAACCTTGCTTCCTCCGGACATCGACTGCACAAAAGGTGTGATCACTGCCTCCGTTCCCAGATAGAAGGCAGGAAGAAGCCCTGCCATTGCCGTCTGTGCTTCATCATCGAAACGCTCGTCCTCAGTCTGGATCAGGTTCGGGAAAATCATACCGGCACCAAGCCCGGTCCCAAAGCGCATGGCAAAAAACACCATGCTGCCCCCTTGTCCTGCCCAGGCAGCAACAAAAGCCACAGCCAGGAAAGCCAGCGTCACGCACGTCCCGGCTGCCCATGCCCATCCGGCACTTCGTTTCAGAAAATGAATCCCCAAGCGCCCCAGTGCCATCCCGGCGCAGACCGTCATGACGCTGTCCTCCAGCCTGGCCGGAAGGCCTGACTGGGAGACCTGCGCACTGTACGTCAGATGGATCGCTGACAGGATGAGCAATCCGCAGAAGATACAGGCTCCATACAGGAACAGCAGCCGGATCAGATACGCTCCCTCCGAACGTTCATCGACCTGCCCCTTCTCCCGGATCAGCCTTTCCCTGCGCCTCTGCCTTTGGATGTTCGCCTCTTTCCGGCGTTTCCTGACCATCTGTACCACATCCCTTAAAAGGGTTCTCCGCAGGAAGAAGATGACCATGCACAGGGCAATCTGAAGGATCGCAAGGACCTGGCAGGCAGTTTTCCAGCTCCTTCCCTGGGACAGGATGAAGGAAACAAGGTATGATCCGGTCAAAACCCCCAGCGGGCTCAGCGCAAACAGAAGGCATGTCTTCCTGGAATAGGTTTCCCTGAGCAGGTAACAGATCAGGGTAAAACAAAGCCCCATGGAAAAACCAAGCGCAGTAATCCAGACGCAAAGATTCCAGAATTCCCTGGACATGGAGAACCCGATCAGTGACAGAGCCTCAAGGGCGATCGCGCCGACGATCAGGTCCCTGGCCAGGATATATCCACGGATTTTATCCGACACGATCACCGCAGCGATCGCGCCCACAGCCCCAAGGAGCCTGAGCAGCGCAATGTATGGAATCTCCACCTCCATCCCACTGCTGATCATCTCCCATAGAAGGCCCAGAACCTGTGCCGGAAGCGCTCCGGCAAACAATGCAAGCGTGACAGAAACAAAGTAAGCCACTGCCATATTTCAATTCCTTCCTTCAGCCTGGCGGATCCGGTCAGCAATCTCCCTGATCCGCTGCAGCCTGTGGTTCATCCCACTCCTTCCCACCGGGGGGACGCAGGCCATGGCGAGTTCCTGCAGGCTCTTATCCGGATTCTCGATCCTGAGCCTGGCCGCCGCCTGCAGGTTCTCCGGGAGGGAATGGATTCCCATCGTCTCCTCGATCAGTTCGATATCCTCAATCTGCCGGAGTGAAGCAATCCCGGTCTTTTTCAGGTTTGCCGCTTCAAAATTGACCTGACGGTTAATATTGCCGGCGATATCCCTCAGGATCCTGGCATTCTCCAGCTTCATCATGCTTTGGGTCGCTCCGATGGCACCAAGGAAATCTGAAATCTGCTCGCCTTCTTTCATATAGACGACATGTTTTCCCTTCCGCTGCGTGCTCCTTGCGCCAAAACCGATGGAAGACAGAATCTCCTGCGTATTCCGGGCATCCTCTTCGCACAAGGGAGCGATCTCCAGGTGGTAGCTCTTCGATGGATCACTGACCGAGCCCGCCGCAAGGAACAGCCCCCTCAGGAACGCCCTCCGGCAGCAGGTTTTCTGCAGCAGGAAAGGAGAAGGGCGCTGCATGCGTACCAGTTCTCCCGCATCCTGCTCCCCAAGCTGCTCAGGAAGGATCGCACGGTCAAGCTTGACCATCTCCAGGAAGGTTTTCACCGTATCCTTCCCGCAGGCCACGACCAGGGTTTCCCGCCCTGAACACATCCTCTCAACACCGGCAAGGCCAACCCGCCTGAGTTCATTCTCAAACGCCTGCAGAGCAAAGGCATTCTCCGTACGAATCCCTGCCATCCTCGCCGTGAGATACGGGCAAAGATGAAAAAGCGCCGCGATCAGCGCGATCCTGCAATGCCTTGCCTGGCTTGTCACAGCCGCCAGTTCTTCCTTTACTCCGGATGAAAAAGACATAGTCCTTTACTGCCTTTCAATATCCCTGTGCAGAACGGAAACCGGCCACTGGCTCTTTGAAAAATAATCACCCAGCCTGTTTGCCAGCGTGACGGACCTGTGCTTTCCGCCGGTGCATCCAACACAGATCATCAGCTGCCGCTTCCCCTCCGACCGGTATTTCGGGATCAGGTACATGAGGAGATCTGTCACCTTTTCCATGAACTGATCCGCATCCTGTCCCTGGCAGACATACTTCTGTACCTCAGGGTCATTCCCCGTCTTATGCTTAAGTTCATCCACATAAAACGGATTCGGAAGAAATCTTACATCAAATACCAGGTCCGCATCGGAGGGGATCCCATACTTATAGCCGAATGACAGGATGGACAGGAAAATCGTTCCGCCCTGTGCATCCTCAGAAAACAACCGGGACAGCTCCCCTGCAAGATGCCGAAGAAGAAGGCTGCTGGTATCGATTACATAGTCTGCCCGGTCCCTGAGAGGCTTCAGATATTTCCGCTCAGCAGCAATCCCATCCGAGATCCTGCCCCCCGGAGACAGCGGGTGCATCCTTCTGGTCATCTTATACCGCCGGATCAGATTGACGTCATCGCAGTCCAGAAAGAGCGTCTCATGCGCAAACTCATCCATAATCGTAAGGAAACGCGCAACACTTCCGCTCCCCTTATAAAGGGTCCTCACGTCAAGCCCCAGCGCAACCTTGCTGTACTCCTGCGCCGGGTTGGCAGCAAGCTCAGCAAACTTCCCGATCAGTTCCAGAGGAAGATTGTCCACACAGAAATATCCCATGTCCTCCAGCATCTTCAGTGCCTGGGTCTTCCCTGAACCGGACATCCCTGTTACGATCACAAATCTCATTCCAGAGTTTCCTCCTCAAAGTTACACAAGTCACTCACCTGCCAGCGTACCGGCCTGTGGGTGCGCCTTATAACTCCTCAAATCCCAACATACGGATCTCCGGCTCAAGCTTTACGCCGGAATGTTCATACACACTCTTTTGCACTGCCCGGATCACTTCCAGCACATCACTTGCCGAGGCATCGCCCGCATTGATCACGAACCCGCAGTGCTTTTCCGATACCTGCGCGCCTCCGATCCTGAAACCGCGCAGTCCGGCCTCATCGATCAGGGCTCCTGCAAAATGGCCCTCAGGACGCTTAAAAGTGGATCCGGCGCTGGGATACTCAAGAGGCTGCTTTTCCTGCCTCCGCTGCCGGTATTCCTCCATAAGGGCAAGAATCTCTTCCCGCACTCCCTCCTTCAGTTCCAGCTTTGCAGACAGGGCCACAAGTTTTCCCTCCTGCAGGATCGATGTCCTGTATCCGAACTTCATCTGTTCCCCGGAAAGCTCCAGGACATTGCCTTCTTCATCCAGGACACGGACCGACTTTACGATATCCGCCATCTCACTTCCGAAGGCTCCTGCGTTCATGACCAGGGCTCCTCCCAAAGTGCCCGGGATGCCGGACAATGCCTCCATTCCGGACAAGGATGCCTCAAGCGCTCTGCGGGATACGACGGAAAGCATGGCTCCCGCCTGCGCCTCAATCTCATTTCCGGAAACACGGATCCCAGACAGACCGCGTGCCATCTGAACGATCACCCCCCGGTATCCCTCATCAGAAACCAGGAGGTTGCTGCCGTTGCCGATGATATAGAAAGGAACCTGATTCTGCCTGAGGTACGCAAGGGTACGCAGAAGGTTCGCCTCGCTTTCCGGTGCGGCAAAAAGCGCGCAGGGACCTCCGATCCGGAAGGTCGTATGCTTCTCCAGCCGCTCCTGCTCCGATACCTTATCCTCACCGGCAATATCAATGATCCTGCAAATTACGTCATCTGTCAGCGCATTTCCCTGCATCATTCCTATCTCTTTCTTTCTCCGTCTGCTCTCATACCAGAAGCTGAGAACCATCCCTGCGCCGCACAGCAGACTGATCCAGAGCCCAGCCATCATCCCCGCGGGGATATAGGTAAGCCGGATCTCATGTTCCCCCTTTGAAAGCGGGAGCCCGATCAACGCTTCCCCGATACAGTCCGGCTTCACCTTCTCACCGTCCACATAACAGTTCCAGCTCACATCATAGGGGATCGTGATTACCAGCTCCCCATCCCGGTCAGCCGTGATGGAGCCGGTCAGCCTGTTTCCTCTTGCAGTGACGTTCTCCAGTACACTCCTGGACAATGCCCTGACCACTTCTTCCTCCAGCGCATCCGGGCAGGTATAAATGATCGCGTTCTGGGTTCCCCCGCCGCTGATGGAGGCTTTGACGGATGCCTCATCGTTCCCATCGTTTGCTTCGATCACGTAAAGATGATCCGTAAACGTCGTGTAGGTCTTCGTATATTCCGGAGTGGTGACGACCAGCTCCTTGACACGGTTGGGCAGGTACACATAAACCTGTTTTCCTTCCGGGATCCGTATCCCGTTTTCTTTCCCGTCCTCCAGCGTCAGGTAGCGGTCCAGCGTATAGATCGGATCGAGCCCGGTCGCAAGGCGGACAAAATCATCCTGAACATCGATGGGCGTTGCCCCGGAAAGATCCCAGTATATGATATCAGGATCCGCCAGAAATCCGATCCCGAGGGAATCCGGGTTTTTGTAAAGGGTCAGGTTGTTGTCCTTATCCAGCTCCTCGAACCCATAGAAGGATGTGCCCTTTCCATGCGCGCTCAGCACATACCGGATGCCCAGCACATCATTCATCAGGTTTGTAACGCCATTGTATCCGTTTTTATTGGTCCTGGATTCCATTCCGATCTTATCACAAAAATCCGTGACAGACTGCTGCATGGTGGAATTAAACATGACCACGGAATTGCCGCCGCAAAACAACGTGACATTCCGCATCCTTTGCGCATCTACCTCAGAACGATACCAGTCTGGATCACCTGCTCTGGCCATCAGGCTTTTGTAGGAGCGCTGGTCATCCAGGTAGATCGACCTTGTCACAGAATCATTGCATATGATCCCATACACCGCGCTTGCACCTGCTTCCAGAAGACACAGAGAAGACAGCATCAGTGCCGAGGCCCTTCGCGGCATCCGTATCCTCTTCAGAACCAGGAGCAGGATGAGGTAACCGCAAAGAAGCCCGATCGTCACCACATAGACCGGCGCGGCATATGGGTTGTCTTCATAGTCTCTGCCGAACTGTCCGATCAGGCAGACCAGGGCAAAGGTAACAGGGGCTGCCCCGCTCACCGCGACAGTCCACAGGCTCATCCTCCGCACATCCCGAAGCGCGTCATATGCCATGACAAGCACAATCCCGATATACACAAAGGCGAACCGGTTGGGAAGCCCGTTCTGCTGGTGGAATCCGTGCCAGATATAATTCAGCGTCTTCATGCTGAAGCTAAGGAGCAGAAACAGCGCCAGGGCGATCCTTGCGATGCGCTCCCGAAGCGGGCAGAAACGGTCCAGCGCAAACAAAAGCACCAGGATCAGGACGCTCACGCCGCAGTAGGCATTCAGCCCGACCTGCGTGTTCGCAATGTTGATCGGCTTGATCATGGCAAAATGCGTAAGAAGCATGTCCAGGAAGCTGTCGAAGGTTTCCATGGTCAGCGGAAAGCGGTTGCTCTGCATCGCCTCCGAGGCGGTAAGGGCCCGGTAGGCAGGCAGCAGCACCAGGGCTCCGCATCCTCCCGCGATCGCGGAGAACCATCCAAAGCGCAGGATCCTGGAAACAAACCGCCTGACGCTGCACTTCCCTGCTATGACAAGGCATACCACGAAATAAAGCACGGAGAAAATGCACAGCATGAATCCGATATAATAATTGCACCAGATCCCGCAGCACAGAGCAACTCCGTACAGCCTCCCGTCCGACGTGTCCGTTCTTTCACGGTTTTTCCCGATCCCGCAGATCATTTCGATCCCGCACATGCACAGCGGAAGACACGCCACCGAGTCCAGCCACATCACGTTGAAGTAATAGCCGATCATGAAATTACTCAGCGCAAACATGGTTCCGAAAGCGACGCTCAGGCTGAAGGACCTGGTGTTCCTGCGATGCAGGTACCATGTCATGCATCCTCCGCACAGGCCGATCTTCAGGAGGATCATCAGATCCATGAAATCACAGACATTCTCTGTCGGCACAAGGGCGATCAGGAAATTGAGCGGACTTGCAAGGTAGTAGGCATAGGTTGCCCAGAAATTATACCCCAGCCCCGCCGAGAAGGAGTAAAGAAGGCCTTCCCCCGATCTCAGCTTTTCATGAAAATCCGTGTAGAACGGAAGATACTGGTGCAGCGAATCGATGATCAGCGCAGTTCCATCGCCAAAAGGCCATATCCCGATGCAGATAAAACCGATTCCTGCCAGTAAACACGGGACCAGCATCCCGATCAGAAAATAAGTGACTCCTGTATGTTTGCGTGCTGTGTGCATTGTTTCCTCTGTCGTGCTCTCTTCCGGAAATGGAACCGGATGAACCGGAACCATCTCTTCTTGTAACTGTTCAGAACCTGTTCTGAACAGTTACGCATCGGGCGATGCTTCGCATCCTGAATCGCCCGATGCCACTTCATTTACACTTTCATACGCCCTCAGCAGCAAGTGCTTCGGGCTGTCCTGAACAGTTACCTCTTCTTTACATTATTACAAGTCACCCCCCTGCCGGCGGGAGACCCTGTGGATGGGGATGCTCCCTCACCCGAAGTGGACAGATCCACGAAGACCGCTTTCCTCAGGCTCAGAGAATAAAGCCAGGCCTCCCTGACCTGCACCCGCAGCAGCATCTCCAGGGCATCCCTGTATAGTTCAAACTGCACACGGTAGCGTCTGACCAGGCTCTCTTCGTCCCCTGGTTTTGCCCGGTCGGTCTTGTAATCGACAAGGATCACCTCTCCGTCCTCGATAAAAAATGCATCGATGATCCCCTGGAGCAGGATCTGCTCTTCATCGCTCCACTTCGATTGTACCTGACCTGCCTTCTTCGCGATGACAAAAGGCTGCTCACGCCAGAGCTTCCCGGCCCGCTGAGCCCTTCCCATTCTTTCAGCCAGATCTGATGCAAGGAATGCAGCGATCCTGCCGGTATCGATGGCCGCCGCCTCCTCTTTCTGGATTTTATCACAATTGGCCATAGTTTCCAACAGTGCCTCAACCTGCTCCTTTGTGCGGTGCTGATCAAAGTCAAGGTTTGCCAGCACCAGATGATAGGCGCTTCCCATCGCCGCGCCGGAAAGGCCATGGCTTTGAACTGTTTCCTGCATGAAACGAGGCACCGGGACTTCGCTCTTTGGAGCCTGCTGCACAAGGGAAGCTGTTCCCTCCTCTTCCTCTATCCGTCTGAGCTCCGCCTCATATGCTTCATGCTTGATCTCTGAGACCGACATTTTTCCCGGCATATTCTCCCGGCCTTCCGAGAACGCATATCTCTCTCTCAGCATCCCTTCGAGGCGGGAGCGGTATGCAGGATCCACGGTCTGCTCCGGATCCTGGGACAAAAGCTCCATCAGACGCCTGTCCTCTGTTTCCTGTTCCTTTTCATGGGCATGCTTCACCTGGCTGCCGGTCAGGATCCGGATCCGTCCCGGCAGCTTCAGTGCGTTTTCCTCTGTCAGTTCCGGCCCTTCCCACATTCCGCTGTCAAAAAAGCTGCGCTCCTGCGGGGAACGCGCCAGAGCGGCAAGGATCCATTCCAGCATGCCCGATGCCCCTTCGATCACCCCTGCCGGGAGCTTCTCTCCTGAAAGCGTACGAAGCGCCTTCGCCTTCTCCACAGCCTTCTTCCTGTTGTCTGCGCATCCTGTCAGGATCAGCTTCTGCTCTGCCCTGGTCATCGCGACATACAGGACCCGCAGTTCCTCCCCCAGCATCTCTGACATCATATGCCAGGCGAAGATATTCTTTTTCAGCGTTGTGCCCCGGAGCTTCAGCACCGGGTCCGCGGCTTCCGCCGCGATGCCGAACCTCTGGTCCGCAAGCACCGGAGCGGAAGTGTCCCTGGTATTGAACCTGTGGTCCATATCCGCCAGGATCACTACAGGGAACTCCAGTCCCTTGGACTTATGTATGGTCATGATCCTGACAGAACTGCCCTGGTCTGAAGCTGTCTGGGCTTCTCCGAAATCTGTGTCGTACTTTTTCAGCAGCTCGATATAGCGGATAAAATCGTACAGGCCTCTGTAGCCGGTGCCCTCAAAATCTTCCGCTTTGACCACCAGCATATCCAGGTTCGCTTTCCGCACTTCTCCTCCGGGGAGGGCAGACGCATAAGCGTAGTAACCCGTCTCGTACATGGCATCTCTTATGAGGTCCGGAAGCGCCAGATATACAGCCTTGTCCGCATACTTCCCGAGCAGCTGTTCCGCCTCCCGGAGCTTTGCCGCCCCGCTGCTGTCAGGCATCCTTTCCGCCGCGGAAAGAAGTCTCTGCCACAGCGGTCTTCCTTTTTCCTCCCCTGCCAGCAGCTCCGCGAACTCCTCCTCCGTCATGCCGGACAGAGGGGAACGGAGGAACGCCGCCAGCGGAATGTCCCTGAGGGGGTTGTCGATCACCGACAGAAAACTCAGGATCGTCTTCACTTCCAGAGCGTTGAAATACCCGGTGTTCTGCTCTGCCTCTGCGGGGATCCCTTCGCTCATCAGCACGCTGACCAGAGTTTCCGCCCGTCCTCTCATGGAACGGAGCAGGATCACGATATCGCCATATACCGCCGGCCGCAGCTCTCCCGTGGAGCTGTCCCGCACCTTCAGTCCATTTTCCGGGTCTGTGATGCTCCGGATCCTCCCGGCGATCATACGTGCTTCCGCTTCTGTCTTCTCTGTTCCCGAAGCCCCCATGGCATCCGTGAGCACCAGTTCCGCAGCATAGGGATCCGGTCCTGGAACACCGGGATCCGGATAAGATGCTCCGGGATACAGCTCTTCCTCCGCCGTGTAACGCAGTCCCCCCACAGGCGCGTCCATCAGGGTCCGGAACACGTCGTTCACTGTGTCAAGGACCTCATGTCTGCTTCGGAAATTCCGCGACAGGTCCACCCGGGTGTCACAGCCCTCCGGCAGCGGATCACCTGAAAGGTCGTCCTTCCTGTAAGTCCGGTATTTCTCCAGAAACAGCTCCGGCTTCGCGAGCCGGAAGCCGTAGATGGACTGCTTAACGTCTCCCACCAGGAACTGCTCGTTCCCGGTGATGGCTTTGAGGAGCTGCTCCTGGACCTCGTTGGAATCCTGATACTCATCTACATAGATCTCTTTCAGTTCCGACCTGTATTCCTCCGCCAGGGAGCTTCTCTTCCTGGTGCCGTCCGGCTGCTTCTCCCACAGCATCTCCAGTGCGAAGTGCTCCAGGTCGGAAAAGTCCAGGATGTTCTTTTCCCGCTTTTTCTCCGCGAAGCGTCTTCTGTATTCCGCAGTCAGTTCCGTCACTGTGCGGACAGTCTCCGCTTCCTCCAGAAGGTCGGCTTCCACAGTCTCCGGATCCCAGTCCCCGAATTCCGGAAGGAGGTGCTCTTCGATGACCTTTTTCCAGAAGTCTCTCAGATCCTTGACGCGTTTCTTCTTTTCTTCCGAAACATTTTTCGGATGTTTTTTCCCGAGCGAAGTCCAGGGGCGGAACCGTCTCAATGCTTCCTGCTGTTCCGCAAAGGTCCGGGCACCGCTCAGCGTCTTAAACTCCTCCAGTTCTTCCTCCACCGCAGCCCGGTATCCTTCAGGACCGTCCGGCATGGCGCAGAGGGACTGTGCTTCCTCCGCCTTTTTCAGGAGTTCCTCCCCCATCAGGCGCAGTTCCGTGAAAGCATACAGGACCCAGGGGGCATCTTCCGGGATCCCCCCTCCTTTCCAGGTGTTTCCGGCGCACTCCTTCAGCCATTCTTCAGGCCAGGGCCGGCTCTCCGCGATCTTCCTCATCTGCTCCAGAAGTTCCGGCACCGCACTGTCGGACCTTCCGCCGGAAAAGCAGTCCGCAAATCGCATGAATCGCGGGTCCGCTTCCTCGTATTTCTCTTCCAGATAGTCCTCCAGGATATCGTTTCTCATCAGAGAAAGCTCTTCCTCCGATCCCACCCTGAAAGAAGGGTCCAGACCGGTAAGATCCGAGTGCTCCCGGAGCACGGAGAGACAGAAGCTGTCGATCGTTGTGATCCTGGCGCCGTCCAGGAGCATGAGCTGTCGTTTCAGCTGTGCCGCGCGGCTGCTTTCCGGATGCTCAGACGTTTCTATTACAGTCTCTTCTTCAAGGCGTTTCCGGATCCTCTCCCGCATTTCCGCAGCAGCAGCCCGGGTAAACGTCATGATCAGCAGTTCGTCGATATCCGCGGGCCGTGTTCTGTCCGTCACTCTGCGGCAGATGCGCTCCGTCAGCACGGCAGTCTTGCCGCTGCCGGCGGCCGCCGAGACCAGAAGCTTCCTGTCTTTCAGGGAAATGGCCCGTTCCTGTTCCGCAGTCCAGTCAGGCATTCTTCTGCTCCTCCTCTTCCTCGATCACCCGGAATACTTCCTCCGGTTTTATCTTCAGACTGATGTTCCCGCGGAAGCCGGGACATTTCAGGTCAAACCCGCACACCGCGCTGTAGCTGCACCAGGTACAGGCATCGTTCGCGCCTTCCTGCAGCGGTTCCGGCGACATTTTCCCATCGTAGATCTGTTCCCCTGCTTCCTTCGCTTTTTTTCTCACATAGTTCCGCAGCATGGTGAAGCGTTTCTCATCTGCCGCGCCGTCGCCGGACCATCCTCCGGCCTTGTTCTGCTTTACAGGAAGGACTTCCGGTGCTTCCTCCGGGACCGCGCAGAGATGCTTCATCACCTCCGGCCGGATATTGACCAGCCCGCTGGGCTTCAGTTCTTTCAGGATCAATTTTTCTATCAGTTCCGGCGTGTCGCTGCCAGTCCGCTTCAGCCACGGATCCTGAAGCTTCATGTAGAGGACTGCGGCAGGTACGATCTCCTTCTCCGGGAACCTCTGCTTCAGGAGCTCCGCAGCGGCATCCAGATACAGGATCAGCTGCAGCTGTGATCCGCTGAGAATACGGTAAGGTTCCCATTTCACATTCCCGGTCTTGTAATCGATGATCTTCAGGGCGATCATCCCGCCCTCCTCCGCGATGTCGATCCGGTCTGGTCTGCCTCCGAGGCGCATCCATTCCCCGCCGGAAAGCCTTGTGAGCAGCACCGGCCGTTCTCCGCCGGAGGCCAGACTCTCCTCCAGAGCATATGGCCGGAAATCTCCCCGCATCCTCTGCTGTTCCATGACTTTGACGCTCTTTTTCACGATACCGCAGAGTTTTTTCACAAGATACCGGTTTCTCGCACTGTCCTCGTAAAGACCGCTCTCGTCCCCGCGGACTGCCTCGTCCACACATTCCTGTACAAAAGCGTCCCGTTCTTCCTCCTCCATCTCCCCGGGCATGCGGCCTTCAGCCGCTGCGCGCGAAAAGACCAGTTCCATGGCCCTGTGGGACAGCGTGCCCGCGTCCTGCCCTGTGAAAGCGTACTCCCGCTCCTCCTTCAGATTCAGTCCGTACTTCAGGAAATGACGCATGGGACAGTTGAAAAAGGTCTCGATCCTTGTGACATTTCCATACAGGAATTCCCCGTAAAGCGCCCTGGCCGCAGCCCTCCCCAGCAGCCGGTCCTCATGGAAAAAGGTGGCTGCGTCCACCAGGAGAAGCTTCTTTTTCTCCGGCACGGTATTTTCCGCCGTAAGAAGATCACGGAGTTCCGGAAGGATCTCCCCATCCCTGGCAGTCCTCAGGCCGCGTACCAGGAGACGTTCCGCCTGCAGCCCGGAGAACAGCGGTTCCTCCGTCTCTGCCCCCGATCTCTGATCGGGGGGGCACGCCCCTGCTTTGAGGGGCTTCAAAGCTTCTCCGCCAGGAGAAGCCTCTTTTTTCAGCTCCGGAAACAGACGCAGAAGATGCATCAGGATCCCGGAGGGACGGAGCGTCTTTCCGGCTCTGTCATAGAGCGCGTAAGAAAGGTACAGGCGTTCCGAGGGCGATGTCACCATACGGTACAGGTAGTATCGCTGGGTGCAGAGATCTTCCCTCGCTGTCGGGGCAAGGGTGATCCCCAGCTCCTTCAGCGCCATTTTTTCCCTGTCCGTCAGCACACCGTTCTTCTGGCGCAGGGAGGGAAGAAGGCCGTCGTTTGCCCCCATCAGGAACAGGACCCGGATCTC
>CAMJIC010000005.1 GCA_946405675.1 uncultured Clostridia bacterium | reverse complement strand
TAACCATGCTCAGCCTGATGGTTAAGGGAATACTGACGGTCCTTTCCTCTTATCTGCTCATCGCATCCACTTCCATGGAATCGATCTGCAGCGCGCTGACCATGCTGCACATTCCCGGGATCCTTGTGACAGAATTCTTGCTGATCTGCCGTTATATCTCTGTCCTTCTGGCGGAAGCGGACCGGATGACCCAGGCATATGCGCTCAGGGCACCCGGGCAGAAAGGGATTGCCATGAAAGCCTGGGGGCCGATGATCGGACAGCTCCTGCTCCGGAGCATGGATCGTGCGAAGGCGCTCTATGAAAGCATGCGCATAAGAGGGTTTCGTGATGACAGGCCATTTGCCGACCGCAGGAAGCTTATTGCCTCCGATGTGGCCTATCTTGCAGGATGCAGTGCGGCCCTGGTCGCACTCAGGCTGTTTCCGGTGCTGGAATTCATCGGAAGCTTTTTCATCTGACTGGAGGGAACCTTCATGAGCCATATCCACATTGATGTCACCGGCCTGACCTTCGGATACGAGAAGGATGTCCAGATTCTGGATCAACTGACCGTCTCATTCCGGGAGCAGGATGCCGTAGGGATCATAGGCGCGAACGGTACGGGGAAGTCAACCTTCCTCAAGCTTCTTGTGGGACTGGAGCTGTCTGACAAAGGCTCCATCCGGATCGAGGAGATTCCGGTGGAAAAAAAGACGCTGCCCAGGATCCGGGAAAAGATCGGATATGTCTTTCAGGATTCTGATACCCAGCTTTTCATGACCACCGTCCGGGAAGATGTCGCATTTGCCCCGAGGAACTATGGCCTCCCTGAGGACGAGGTTGACCGGCGGGTGCAGCGTGCGCTGGAGCTTGTCCATATCCCGCATCTGGCTTACAAAGCGATCTACAAGCTCTCCGGCGGAGAAAAAAAGCTCGCTTCTATCGCGACGATCCTGTCCATGACACCAGATATCCTGCTGCTGGACGAACCCTCCGTCGCCCTCGATCCCAGAAACCGGAGAAACCTGATCCGTATCCTCAATGAATTCGACCATCTGAAGATCATCGCCTCCCATGACCTTGACCTGATCTGGGATACCTGCAACCGTGTGATCCTCATGGACCACGGCGCGATCATCGAGGACGGTTCGCCGGAGAAGATCCTCACCGACGAAGTACTTCTTTCCTCTCACGGCCTCGAGCTTCCCCTCTCACTCCAGCCGCGCGCTGCTGGCAATGAATAACACAACGGTTTTCATTTTCTGCTTTCTGTGCTGCATAAAGTTACAAATCACTCCAGTAACGTGCTGTCAGGGACTTTTTGTCCCCCTGACGAATAGAGTTATATCTCATATATTGTAGTTGATGCAGAAACCTATTGATAAGTCATGACGGCCAATCCTTGATAAAGGTATGAAGGGACAGCCTCTTGAGGAATACTCTATAATGTATACTGTTGAATTTTATGAAACAGAAGATGGAGACAAACCTGTTTTTGATTTTATGATTTCCCTTGAGCCAAAGATGCGGGCTAAAGTTGGCGCCATGATGCAGTTACTTGCAGAAAAAGGAAACGAATTGCGCAAGCCTTATACGGAACACCTGGATGACGGTATTTTTGAATTGAGGACGATTCATGGTAATAATATATCAAGAGCACTGTTTTCTTTTATGTTGGAGATCGAATTATCATAACAAACAGCTTCATTAAAAAAACGCAGAAACCCCCGCCTAAGGAAATAGCACTTGCAAAAGCCAGAAGAAAAGACTTTTATCGCAGAGAAGCGGAAAGGAGTGAAAAATAATGATGACGCTGGATGGTTTTATGAAAGATCAAATGAAGGATCCTGAATTTGCGAAAGCCTATGAGGAAATTCAACCTGAAATGAGTGTTATTCGCGCGATCGTTGATGCCAGAACGTCTCAAAATCTCACGCAAAAAGAATTGTCAGAAAGAACAGGTATCGCTCAAACGGAAATAAGCAAGCTTGAGAAAGGCACTAGAAATCCTTCCGTCAAGCTACTCCAAAGATTGGCGGATGGAATGGGAATGGTTCTGAACATATCGTTCACTCCTAAAAAAAGTATTCAATAATATTTGACAGCAAACTTTCCTTTGTTCTGATCCTGATGATATAAAGACACCGCTTTTAGCTGAAAGATCCAGGTATCTTAAAACCGATCCGGAAGGAGTTGAGCTTATGTGCAAAGCAATGGAAGAATTGCGACAGGAATCTTTTCAGCGGGGAATTGCTCTCGCCTGCTCGTCCTCACACAACGCGTGTACTTGATATCTCAGACGGGTCTGATACCATCGTACGCCAGACAGTTTTTTTGATCCGGTTAATAACGCCGGGTAGCCGTTGTAAAACGCATCAGCATCCGCCAGGCAGCGCAGAATGTCTTAAGACAGTGACCTTGGATCTGCGGTGCAGCCTTTCCTGTGAAGAATCCATGAAGTTTCAGTCCGCAAGATTGTCATTCCTCTTAAGTGGTGATACACTGAGCACATATCGGGCGCATCAATCATGATGCTTCGTCATCCAATGGAAAATGGATATGAAGCAAGCGAAAGATCATTTCACTGTACATGAACAGCAGCCAGATAGATTGCATCTGGAAGTCAGATATAGGCGCAGAAAAACATGCGTCTATAGAGAAGAACACAATGGAGATATCAAATTGAACGGATCAGATTATCAGAATTATGGTTCATCCGGCCCGGGAGAGCCGGATGAATTCAACCGGTTCAAGGCAACCGTAGCAAAGCGGAACATGGCGACCGCGTCACTTGTATGCGGAATCATCGCCATCCTGTCTTTCCAGCTTTTCTTCATCAGCCTTCCACTTGCGGGAGCTTCGATCATTCTGGCACTTTTATCCCGCCAGGGAAGGAAGGTTGAGGGACGGGCCAGGATCGCACTGATCGCCGGGGCTGCCGCCGTCATTTTCAGCTGTCTGTATACCTGGTACGCGATCCGGACCGTATACAGGGATCCCCGCCTGAGGTCGCAGATGGAACAGCTCTACAATTACTATACCGGGCAGATCTCCGGAACCAGGGAATCCGAGGGTACAGCGCAGTCTGAAAACCCCCAGGAAATCCTCAGTGACATCCTTTCCGGAAAATACCGCGAAAACAAAGAAAAAGAAGATTCCCTGGCCGTACCTGAGAACGGAGGCGCGTTCATATGACCCGTTCACTGTCCCAGATCAAGGAAGATTCCAGGAATTCCCTTGCCGGCAATTACCTTCTGTACTTTTTCGTAATCGTCCTCACCGGTCTTTTGACCATGGCCGCGAACCAGATCGTCTCGTTTCTCGCATGGCCTTTTGGCAATGCCGGTTTCTTCCTGCTGACACTGGTCAACCTGATCCTGGATTTCCTGGTGATGATCCTGGCAAAGATGCTTCAGGCAGGCCAGCTTTTTCTGGCGTTGAACATCGCAAGGTTCAACCGTGTGTCGGTCGGTGACCTGTTCCTGGCTTTCCGTTATGACACGGCGAAGGCGTTCCGGCTTTGCGCCATACTTGCACTGGTCGAGACCATATGCATGGCACCATTTTCCGTCTCTCTTTCCAACCTGGTTTATGTTGGCGCTTTCACCATCAACAGCGGAAAGAATGTCCCGGTGTGGTCAATCCTTCTTCTGAGCCTATGCGGACTCGCCGGCATGATCTTTCTGGAGGTTATGGTGGCCTTCCCCCTCAGCCAGGCATTGTTCCTGTACATTGACCATCAGGAGCTTAGCGCAGGGGAATGCCTTTCAAAGAGCCGCTCCCTGATGCGCGGACATGTGACAGAATTTTTCCTCCTGCACCTGTCGTTGGCCGGATATTTCGCACTGTGCGTCATCAGCATGGGGCTCGGTCTGGTCTGGGTGCTGCCTTACCTCAATGTCATCAAGGCAAATTATTACATGAACCTGACAGGTACATACAAGCCTTACTGAAAAAACGCACGGAACGAACCGTGCGTTTTTCAATTATGAGACTGATCCTCACCGCAGGCTTGCGCGGATCGCTTCCAGGAATTCCGGATATTCTTCAAAAGCCGGGATGTCCGGGTTGTCCGCAATAATCTGGGGCGTGCTGCGGAACAGGAATCCTGCGCGGCTTGCGCGGATCATCGCCAGATCGTTGTAGGAGTCCCCTCCGGCGATCGTATCAAATCCGATCGACTGCAGAGCCTTTACGGTGCTCAGCTTGGAATTCTCAATCCTCATCCGGAATCCGTCGATCATCCCGTCCTGCCCGACCTCAAGGGTATTGCAGAACAGCGTGGGACGGCCCAGCTTTTCCATCAGCGGAGCCGCGAACTGGGTGAAGGTATCCGAAATCAGGATCACCTGCGTCATCGAACGAAGCGTATCCAGGAACTCTTTTGCCCCTTCCATCGGTTCGATCGTGGCGATGACATCCTGGATCTCTTTCAGCCCCAGGCCATGCTCGCGGAGAATCCCGAGCCTCCAGTTCATCAGCTTATGGTAGTCCGGTTCGTCCCTTGTCGTCCGCTTTAGTTCATCGATCCCGCTCGCCTTTGAAAACGCGATCCAGATCTCCGGAACGAGAACACCTTCCACATCAAGGCATACAATATCCATATGATCGTCCTTTCTAAAAAACCCCTCCCGGCATTCCACCCGGGAGGGGTTCCACCTTACTATAGGATTGTTTTTCTTATGCTGTACGGTAAATTGACAGACAATAAGTACAGGTTCTTTGAATGATCCGAACACCATAAATGCTCTGTCACCATAAATGCTCTGTCATCACAAACCGCCAATCCTCACTCCGGCTTCTTCGTTCCGCAGTTCATGCAGAACTTGCCCCCATTCAGCGTCCCGCATTCCGGGCAGAACCATTCTCCAGGCTGCTTCACTCGGGCTCCGCCGCCCTGGGGGGCTCCCTGTGCGCCCTGTGCCTGCTGCTGGTACTGCTGCGGCTGCTGATATTGCGCCTGCTGCTGGTACTGTGCCTGCATCTGGGCTGCGTTTGTGGCACTCGCTGACTGCATGAATCCGCCTGCCGCGTTCATGCCCATGCCCATACCCATGAAGGCCGCGCCTGCGCCGGCCGGGTTCGATCCGGCATTCTGGAGCCCCTGGGCAACCGCGCTCTGGACATAACCTTCACGGATCGTGGGATCCTGCATCATTGCGCCCTGGTTGCGCATGTTAATCAGCTTCTGGGATTCCTCGTCATAGGAGATCGATCCGATTCCGACTGACACGACTTCGATTCCGCGCAGCTCTTTCCAGGTGTCATCCAGCACCCCCGCCATATACTTCGACAGCGTCGTGCTCTTCGATGCCACAAAGCTGATCCTCTCGCCGTCTGCGCTCATCTGGTTGATCGCAGCCTGCAGCGCCTCGAGGAACTCATTGAGATACTGCTCATTGATGTCCGGGACATCCACCTGCGTCGCGTTGCGCGGGCAGCCGTTTGCATAGAACAGAAGGGGATTCTCCACCCGGATCGAGTAGGTTCCGAAGGCCCTCAGGAACAGCTCCGCATTGTAAAAGCCGTCAAAATAGTTGATCGCGTTCCGGGTTCCGAATTTGATTCCCTTGATCTCCTGCGTATTGATGTAAAACACCTTCTGCGACTGAGGCGAGGAACCATTGAACTTGAACCGCTCCCACACATCCTTCAGGCTGGCCTTAAACTGCCCCTGGAACAAGGATGGCTGAGAGGAATTATCCACGATGAAATATCCCGGCTCCGCGGTATAGTCAATGATCTTCCCGCCGTCTGTCAGAATCATGAACTGATTGTCATAAACATGGATACAGGATCCGTTTGAAATGATATCGCTGGACGCGAACCCGCTCTTATTCTTGATGCGCCCCTGCGTCATAAGGGTCTGCGCGCCCATATTGACCGGCTCTACGACATCAAGAAACTGATTGCCGAGCGCACCCGTAACCGAACCGACAGCAGCTCTGATAATACCCATAACATACCTCCATTCCTGTTATCTATGCAGCCGATATATTCGCAGCAAGCCAGCCCCTGACAGCGGACATGACTTGTAACAAATATTCTTCCTCTACGCAGCAAAATCTCAATCTGCCAGATCCATTCACGCATCCGGAATCTCTGGATCCCACTTCATTTTCACTTTCATGCGCCTTCAGCAGCAGATGCTTCGGGCTGTCCTAAACAGCCACTGATCCTCTTCTGACAGAACCATGTCTTTCCATGCAGACTGTCAGTCAGCAGACATCGCCTTGCGGTCCGGCCTGCCAAGGGAATCCCACTTCAGATAGGCGTCGATGAAAGGATCCAGATCCCCGTCCATGACCGCCTGAACATTTCCCGTCTCCTGCCCTGTCCGAAGATCCTTCACCATGGTATAGGGCTGGAAAACATATGACCTGATCTGGCTTCCCCAGCCGATCTCCTTTACCTCGCCGCGGATGCCTGCTGCCTTCTCGCGGTTCTCCTCCATCTTGAGCATCAAAAGGCGTGCCTTGAGCATCTGCATCGCCTTATCCTTATTCTGGAACTGGGAGCGCTCATTCTGGCAGGTCACGACGATACCCGTCGGAAAATGGGTGATGCGGATCGCGGAGGATGTCTTGTTGATATGCTGTCCGCCGGCTCCGCTGGATCTGTAGGTATCGATCCGGATGTCCTCATCCCGGACTTCGATATCCACATCCTCTTCAATGTCCGGCATGACATCGCACGAGACAAACGAGGTCTGACGCTTTCCGGCCGCATTGAACGGCGAGATCCGAACCAGCCTGTGGATCCCCATCTCACTCTTCAGGAGGCCGTATGCATTTTCCCCATTCACCTGGAAGGTAATGGACTTGATTCCCGCCTCATCTCCATCCAGGGAATCAAGGATCTCCATGGACAGCCCCTTCTTGTCAATCCATCTGGAATACATCCGGTACAGCATGCCGCACCAGTCGCAGGCCTCTGTCCCGCCTGCCCCGGAGTGAAGCGTTACAATCGCGTCATTCCCATCATAAGGGCCGGACAGGAGCGTGCGGATGCGCATCTGCTCAAAGGTCTCCTGGAACTGATTGATATCCGCCCGCACATCATCCAGCACGGACGCGTCATCATCCTCATTCGCCATATCGATCAGCATCAATGTTTCTTCGTAGAGATTCTCAAGCTTTGAAAATGCTTCCATCCCGTTCCGCAGCGCCCCCAGCTCCTTCTGCAGCTTCGAGGCGTTCTCCGGGTTCTCCCAGAAACCGGGCTCCGACATGGTGCGCTCCAGCTCTTCCGCGCGCTTTTCCTTATTGTCAAGATCCAGCGAGGAACGCATCTGCTGCATGGGTTCCTCGTAGGTCTTAAGCTGTGCCTTCAGTTCATCTAATTCAAGCATATGCCTTCATCTTTCTTTGCCGTATGGCTTACGTGTTATGATACGCAGTCGCCAAAGCAGGTCTGTTCTTTGCGTATCAGGTATATCCGACCGATCCGTCCTTCCCGTTATCAGGTGCATCCGTATGGTCAGCCCTTTGCCATATCTGTTCTCATATGGCACTGCTTATACTTCTTTCCGCTTCCGCACCAGCACGGATCATTCGGATAGATCTTCTTCTGCTCTCTCTTCTTCGGCGCGCGCTGCTGGGTCTCGTCACGGTTGGTTCCGGTCACCTTCGCGACCTCCTCACGTTCGACCTTCTCCTGCACCTTTACATGGTACATCATCCGCAGCGTGTCTTCCTGGATGGCACCGGTCATGGCATTGAACATGTCATAGCCTTCCATCTTGTACATGACCTTCGGATCCTTCTGCCCGTATGCGGCAAGGCCGATGCCCTGACGCAGCTGATCCATATCGTCAATATGGTTCATCCAGTGACGGTCCACGGAACGAAGCAGGAGCACACGCTCGATCTCACGCACATCCATGCCGGCATCCGTAAGCTCCGCCTCTTTCTTCTCATACAGAGAAAGCGCATCCGCGGTCAGCTTCTCCTTCAGCGCGGAAGAATCCAGCTTGCCCACATACTCCTCTGTGATCGGGGCGATGGGGATGATGGGGCGGATGTAATCATTCAGTTCCCGGAGGTTCCATCCGTCGGAATCATTCTCACCCGCGGCAGCCATGTCCACATAGGAGCTGACCGTGTCGCTGATCATGCCCACAATGGATTCGCGCATGTTCTCTCCATCGAGGACCTTGCGCCTCTCAGCGTATATGATCTCCCTCTGTTCGTTGTTGACCTGGTCGTATTCCAGCAGGTTCTTTCTGATCGCGAAGTTGTTCGACTCGATCTTCTTCTGCGCGCGTTCGATGGCGGAGGAAAGCATCTTATGCTGGATCCGCTCGCCCTCCTGCACGCCCAGCGTCTTGAAGGTCGACATCATCTTCTCCGAGCCGAACAGGCGCATCAGGTCATCCTCCAGGGAAATGTAAAACTGGGATTCACCCGGGTCTCCCTGACGGCCGGCACGTCCGCGCAGCTGGTTGTCAATACGCCGTGACTCATGGCGCTCCGTGCCGATGATCTTCAGGCCGCCTGCCGCAAGCGCTTCCTCGTCCAGCTTGATATCGGTACCACGTCCAGCCATGTTCGTCGCGATGGTGACCGCGTCATGGACACCGGCATCCTTGACGATCTCCGCTTCAAGCTCATGGAACTTCGCGTTCAGCACATTATGCTTGATCCCTTCCCTGCGCAGCATGCCGGAAAGCAGCTCCGATACCTCAATGGTAATCGTGCCCACCAGGACGGGCTGGTGCTTCTCATGCGCTTCCTTCACAGCCTCAACGACCGCGCGGAACTTCTCCTTCTTCGTCATATAGACGGCATCATCCAGGTCCTTCCTGGCGACCGGCTTATTCGTCGGGATCTCAATGACATCCATGCCATAGATATCGCGGAACTCCTGCTCTTCCGTCAGGGCGGTACCGGTCATGCCGGATTTCTTCTTATATTTGTTGAAGAAGTTCTGGAAGGTAATGGTCGCGAGGGTCTTGGACTCTCTCTTGATCTTGACATGCTCCTTCGCTTCGATCGCCTGGTGCAGGCCGTCGGAATAGCGTCGTCCGGGCATGATACGCCCCGTGAACTCATCGACGATCAGGACCTCATCATCCTTTACGACATAATCCTGATCCCTGTGCATCAGGTTGTGGGCGCGCAGCGCCAGGATGATATTGTTCTGGATCTCGATATTCTCCGCATCCGACAGGTTGTCGATCTGGAAGAAACGCTCGCACTTCGCGATGCCCTGCTCGGTCAGCGTGACGACCTTATCCTTCTCATTGACAATGAAATCGCCGGTCTCGGTGATCTCCTCGCCCATGAGGGCTGTCATCTTCGTCACCTCGCCGCTTGCCTCGCCCCGCTTCAGCTGCCTGGCGAGGATGTCGCAGGTTTCGTAAAGCTTGGTAGACTTTCCGCTCTGTCCGGAAATGATCAGCGGTGTCCTGGCTTCGTCGATCAGGACGGAGTCCACCTCGTCGATGATCGCGTAGACAAGATCCCTCTGTACAAGGTTTTCCTTGTAAATGACCATGTTGTCACGCAGGTAATCGAATCCGTCTTCGTTGTTTGTGATGTATGTGATGTCCTTCGCATATTCCGCCCTGCGCTCATCGGACTCCATCGCATTCTGAATGCAGCCGCAGGTCAGGCCCAGGAACTCATGGATCGGCCCCATCCAGTCCCGGTCACGCTTTGCCAGATAATCATTGACCGTGACGATATGAACCCCCTCGCCGGTGAGCGCATTCAGATACGCGGGAAGCGTCGATACGAGCGTCTTACCTTCACCGGTACGCATCTCTGCGATCCTGCCCTGGTGAAGGATGATACCGCCGATCACCTGCACACGGTAAGGCTTCAGCCCGATGACCCTCCAGGCTGCCTCGCGCACTGTGGCAAATGCCTCCGGGAGAAGGTCGTCCAGACTCTCTCCTTCCTTGTATCTCTTCTTGAATTCAGCGGTCTTTCCCTTCAGCTGTTCATCTGTCAGCTTTGAATACTCGTCATCCAGGCTCATGACCTTCTGCACGAGCGGTTCGATCTTCTTCAGCTCACGCTGGGAGTGTGTGCCGAATACCTTTTCCATAAGTCCCATGTGAATCTGCTGCTCCTTTTCAGATAGTTTATACCGGATCATAGGATCAAACCCAACGATGCGGGTATAAAGTATAATAACTCTAGTGATTTTATCACGTGCGGGCTTCTGTGACAAGATTTACCGTCGCAAGTCGCGCCCCCGCCAGCGGGCCGGCCCGCTGGCGGGGTGTGGCTTGTAACCAGATAAGGCCTCGGCGATTTCCGAAAACAATTCCCCGGGCGCGGCAGGCAGGGCAGCCGCGCCCGGGGATTCATGCTTCAATGATCACTGGCCATCCATGACAGAATGCCCGCATCTGACATCTCTGAGATCGATGACCATCAGATTTCCGGCTCAATCAGACCATAGGTGCCGCCTTTTCTCTTATAGACGACGTTCACCTGGTCGCTCTCCGCGTTGCGGAATACATAGAAGGAGTGGCCCAGCAGTTCCATCTGCACGCATGCGTCCTCCGGATACATCGGCTTGATGTCGAACTGCTTGGTTCTGACGATCTGGATCTCATCGGTATCCTCTGTCTCGTAATCCAGGAATTCTCTCTTGAAGCTGCCGTCCTGATGGCGGTCTACCAGCTTCTGCTTATACTTGCGCAGCTGGCGCTCGATCACTTCCTCAACCAGATCGATCGACACATACATGTCATTCGAGACCTGCTCCGAGCGGATGACGTTCCCCTTCAGAGGAATGGTCACTTCTATCTTCTGGCGGTCTTTCTCAACGCTCATCGTGACTATGACCTTTGTATCCGGCGCAAAATAGCGCTCCAGCTTCCCAAGCTTATCTGTGACAGCCTTCCGCATGGAATCGGTCACTTCCAGGTTTTTTCCACTGATCGTAAATCTCATATGCAGTACCTCCCTGTGAAGGATATGATGTTGACAGTTTGTAACGGCCGTTTTGAAAAACGTTCTCGTTGATACAAGTATAGCACACGTGCATTTGTCCCACAACAAAATTATCAGCGAACCGGACAGCAGGACTGGACTGCCCGGAGGCTGCCTGACCGGTCGGGCAATGAACAGTAACGGCTGGCTGCAATCAATGTGCGAGACAGTGCGCGATTACTTTCCGGTAGGGCATGTTTCCGCCAAAGATGTCCAGTGCGCTCCCGATGGAGAAATCCACGCGTCCGTGGCCGCGCTGATGCAGTGCCTCGAGGTCCTGAAAGCTGGAGATGCCGCCTGCGTAAGTCACCGGAATCGGCGAGTTGGCCAGGAGATCGACCAGTTCCAGCTCCGGTCCTTTGCGAAGTCCTTCCGCATCCACCGCATGTACCAGAAATTCGCTGCAGCTTTCTGCGAGGTATCCAAGTGTCTCCTCGTTCAGGCAGACATTGGTGAATTTCTGCCACCGGTCTGTCACGATATAGTAACCGTCCCCTTTCTTCCTGCAGCTCAGGTCCAGGACCAGATGCTCCGGGCCGACGGCGGATACAATCTTCTCCAGATGGCGCTGATTAAAGTTGCCGTCCTGGAACACATAGCTTGTGACGATCACCTTGGATGCCCCTGCCTGCAGGAATTCATCAGCATTATAAGGGGTCACGCCGCCTCCGAGCTGGAACAAGCCCTTCGCGGATTCCAGTGCCATGAGTGCCTGCTCTTTCGTTGGACGATACTGAGGCGCGCTGACGGGGTTGAGCAGAATGATGTGGCCATCCTTCAGCCCATCGGCGGTATAGAAGCGCGCAAACCAGGCAGCATCATGCTCCGAAACATAATTCTCCCTCGCGGTCGCGCCATCATCTTTCAGGGAACCGCCCACGATCTGCTTCACCTTTCCATTGTGGATGTCGATACAGGGTCTGAATCTCATTCCTGTTTCCTCTCTTTCCCTCAGCCTTTCGCTGCAAGTCGCGTCCCTTCCAACGCGCCCCCGCATGCCGACCCGTTGGAAGGGGTGCGGCTTGTAATGACTTTCTGTTGTTCAGAACAGCCCGCTGACTTTTCCGGTTTCTGTGTCCACATCAACCCGCCGGTATGCTGGATTTGACCCGGTTCCGGGCATCATGGAAATCGTACCTGCCATCGGGCACAGGAACCTTGCCCCTCCGTATTCCAATATATCACGGATCGGCAGCCTCCAGTGCTTCGGAACCCCCTTTAATGCCGGGTCATGGGACAGGGACAGGTGTGTCTTCACCATCATCGTGCAGTAGTCTGCGTACCTGGGATCAGATTCAAAACGCATTGCCTTTTCAATGGCGAGGGGTTCCCAGTCAACACCGTCCGCGCCATAAACCTGAGTGGCGATCCGCTCGACTCTCTGACGCAGCGGCAGATCCAGGTCGTACAGGTAATGCAGGCTGCTCTCCTCTTCACAGGCATCCACGACTGCCTGCGCCAGCTCCAGCGCGCCTTCGCCCCCGTACTGCCAATGCTCGGACAGGGCGCACCTGACGCCATGTTCCTTGCACAGTTCCCGCACCAGGGCGATCTCAGCATCCGTATCCGTATGGAATTTGTTGATGCACACGACAGGCCGGATACCTGACATCTGGACATTCCTGACATGGTGGAACAGGTTCTCACAGCCCTTTTCCAGCAAGGCAAGATTTTCCTTCGTATATTCCTCCGGAAGCGGTCTGCCGGGCTTGACCTCCGGGCCGCCCCCGTGCATTTTCAAAGCGCGGATCGTGGCCACAATGACCGAAACATGCGGCTTAAGGCCTGAAAGCCGGCATTTGACATTCCAGAACTTTTCAAATCCGATGTCAGCGGCAAAGCCGGACTCTGTGACATGATAATCAAACAGCTTGAGCCCGAGGCGGTCTCCGATAATGGAGGACTGCCCGATCGCAATATTGGCAAAGGGTCCCGCATGAACCAGGCAGGGCTGGTGTTCTACCGTATAGCACAGAGTCGGATTGATCGTATTCCTCATCCATGCTGTCATGGCTCCTGCCACCTCCAGATCCTCGGCAGTTACCGGATTCCCCTTCCGGTCATAGGCAAGGACGATATTTCCGATCCTTTCCCTCAGATCCTTCAGATCCACCGCAACGGAAAGGATCGCCATCAGCTCAGAGGAAACTGCAATGTTTGTACGGGTCTCCATCCGGAATCCGTCCATCTTTCCCCCGCCAAGCCCAATCTCCATTTTCCGGAGTGCCTGGCAGCAGAAATCCATCACAAAATTCCACTGCACCCGCTCAGGATCAATGTCCAGCCGGCGCAGCCCGATCTTTTCAAGGCGCACGTCATCGTAATTGCGCTCATGCTGCATTCTGGCATTGAGTGCGGTCATCGCCAGATTGTGCGCGTTTGTGATGTCATTGATGTCCCCGGTCAGCCCCAGGGAAAACTCCGTCATGGGAATCAAAAGCGCATTGCCGCCGCCTGCCGCAGTCCCCTTCACATTCATGGTCGGCCCGCCGGAAGGCTGCCGGAGACATCCCCCTGCATTCTTCCCAAGCTTTCCGAGGCCTTCGATCAGCCCCAGGGAGGTCGTCGATTTTCCTTCTCCCAGCGGAGTAGGAGTGATCGCCGTCACCTCAATATACTTTCCATCCGGCTTATCCTTGAGCCGTTTCATGATCTTGATGAAATCCAGCTTCGGCGTCCTTCCATAGGGGATGACCTCATCCTCCAGAAGACCCATCTTTGATGTGAATTCCTGCACGGAAGGGAGCGTCTTCTCCGCTTCCTCCGCAATCTGCCAGTCCTTGTACTGAACCGGATCAAGCATACCTTATCCTCCTGTCTTCTGTATATCCTGCCAGTGACACGCGTTTAACACTCCCCCAGTCTGTCAAGATCCTTCTGCCACAGCGCCACACAGGCATCACTGGGCATACGCAGGTCTCCCCGCGGACTCACCGCGACGGTTCCCACCTTCGGGCCGTCCGGGACGCAGGAGCGCTTGTACTGCTGGGAGAAGAATCTCCAGTAGAACTTCCGAAGCCACTTCAGGATGGTACCGTCATCAAAGCGGCCTTCAAATGCACGCTTCGCGATCCGGTATACCTTGGAGGGGGCAAAGCCAAAGCGCAGCACATAATACAGGAAGAAATCATGGAGTTCATACGGCCCCACCAGATCCTCTGTCTTCTGCGCGATCTGCCCATCCTGCGGGGGAAGGAGCTCCGGGCTCACCGGGGTATCCAGCACATCCTCCAGGACATGCCTGAGGTCTTCCGTGCACAGGTTCTGCGCATAATAATGTACCAGATGGCGCACCAGTGTCTTCGGCACGGAGCTGTTGACCGCATACATGGACATATGATCGCCGTTATAGGTCGCCCATCCCAGCGCCAGCTCTGACAGATCCCCTGTCCCGATCACGATCCCGCCGGTCTGATTCGCCAGATCCATCAGAACCTGCGTGCGTTCCCTGGCCTGCGCGTTTTCATAGGTGACATCCGTCACGGAAGGATCGTGCCCGATGTCTGCGAAATGCTGCATCACCGCCTTTTTGATGTTGATCTCCTGAAGGCTGCAGCCAAGCGCCTTGCTCATTGCAACCGCATTGCGGTATGTACGGTCTGTCGTTCCGAAGGCGGGCATCGTGATGGCATGAATCCCGGCCGGATCCAGGGAAAGCATGTCAAATGCCCTCACGCAGACAAGCAGGGCCAGCGTAGAATCCAGCCCTCCTGAGATACCGATCACCGCGCTCTTGGCTCCAATATGCTCCAGCCGCTTCTTCAGCCCCAGTGCCTGGATCTGGAAGATTTCCTCGCACCTGGATGCGCGGTGCTCCTCGCTGGACGGGACAAAGGGCTTCGGATCAAATTTCCGCTCCAGCCGGGTTTCTTCCACATCTAGATCAAACCTGGTGCAGGTCACATCCTCATCCCGGCGGCATGCAAAGGTCGTAATGCGGCGCCTTTCCGCCTGCAGGCGGTCTATATCGATCTGGGCATAGGTGATCCCGGTGGTAAACCTGCCGGAATCCGCCAGCATGCTCCCATTCTCCGCAATCAGCCTCTGGCCGCTGAAGACCAGATCCTGAGAGGATTCCCCCTCACCGGCACTGGCATAAAGATAAGCCGCCACCAGCCTTCCGGACGTCATCCGGACCAGGTCCCGGCGATAAGCGCTTTTCCCGGTCACCTCAACAGACGCGGAAAGGTTCACGATCACATTTGCCCCGGCCATGGCCAGACGGGTGCTGGGAGGATCCGGCATCCAGAGATCCTCGCAGATCTCGCATGCCACCTTCATCCCGCCGATCGCATCCGCCCCCGGCTCTGTCATACCGCATTCGAACAGCTGGAGCGATCCCATGGGAACCTGGTGTCCGTCAAACATGACCGGAACTGTCTTCTCGTTGCCGGGAGAGAAATAACGCTGCTCATAGTACTCGCTGTAATTCGGGATTGCACGCTTCGGGACAAAGCCCAGGAGCTTTCCATCCGATAAAACAGCGGCCGTATTATACAGTTTTCCATCCACTTCAAGGGGCATTCCCACAAAGACCAGTGCCCGGATTCCTTCTGTGAAGCGGACCACCTTAGCAAGTCCTGCCCTTGTTTCCCTGAGAAGGGCACTTTGCAAAAAGAGGTCATTGCAGGTATAGCCCGTAAGGACCAGTTCGGGAAATGCGATGATCTTCGCTCCTTCTTCCGCCGCCTCCTTCACAAGCCTGATCACTTCCCCGGTATTGTACTGTACGCCGGCGACCCTCACCTTTGGCGTAACCGCCGCAACCTTGATAAATCCGTCTTTCATCCTGCGCTCCGTTCCGGGACCTTTTGTCCCGCTTCCATGTCTGATCCGATCCAGGCAATGCGATTGCCTGTCAGCTGCCCCATCCCTACTTTTTCTGTCTGTAACTGTTCAGAGCATGCCCTGAACAGCTCCTTACTTCTGTTTCTGGATTGCAAGAATCCGCCTGAGTGCATCCGTGTCAAACCGGTACTGCCTGCCGCAGAACTGACAGCCTACATCGATGGGCTTCTGATCATCGATCATCTCCTGAATATCCCCGGGGCCGATGGAAATGAGCGCCCTTTCGATCCTGTCTCTTGAACAGTTGCACGCAAAGGACACCTCGTGCTTCCCGGTGACCTGAAGCCCAAAGCTGCCGATCAGCTCCTCCAGGATATCCTCAGGAAGCTTTCCCTCCTCCAGCATGGTCGTCACACTGCTCACACTGGAAAGACGCTTCTCCAGTTCATCGATAATCTCGTCCGCTGCCCCCGGCATCAGCTGAAGGATAAACCCGCCGGCCTGCCTGACACTCCAGTCCCGGTCCACCAGCACGCCAAGCCCGACAGAACTGGGGATCTGTTCCGATTCTGCGAAATAGTAGGTCAGATCCTCCGCGATCTCCGAGCTTGGCATGTTGATCGTCCCGACATAAGGTTCCTTGAGCCCGATGTCACGGATCACCGTAAGCGTACCCTTTCCTACCGCCCCTGATACATCCAGCTTCCCGTTCGCCTTCAGCGGAATCTGTACATGGGGATTGTTGATGTAACCCTTTGCATGATAATGGGAATCCGCCGTAACGGTAATCCCGCCCGCAGGGCCGTCCGAGCGGATCTGAAGCGTGACCAGCGCCTTGTTTTCCTTCAGCATGCTCCCGAACATGACGCCTCCCGTCAGGAGCCTGCCAAGGGCTGCCGTGCAGACCGGCGTCGTATCATGCGCCTGCCTGGCATATTCCACCATCTGTTTTGTCGTGGCAGCAAACGCACGGATCGAATCATCCGCCGCCGTTGCCCTGATCATATAATCCTGCATTTTCTTCTCCAAACTGTCTTCAGGAACCGTCACATAGTCACTTGATGTATTGCAGGCAGCACATTCGGATACATCTATCCTTTACAATAACCGCAGCAGCGAAGTCAAAAGCCCGCCGGCCACGCCAAATCCATACAGGATCGCAATGATCTTAACGCTCTCCCTCCTGCTGCGGTTCGCACGAAAGAGCACAAGGATTCCGACCCCTGCTCCGACCATAAGCCCTGCCATCATTGCGCCGGCACTCATGGCACCGTCCAGATACATCGTTGTCAGTGCTACCGAAGCGGCGCAGTTCGGGATCAGGCCGATCAGCCCTGCCAGCAGTTCCCCGATCACCGGCTGATTAAACACCAGGTTCTCCAGATTCTGTTTCCCCACCGCCTCAAGAAAGATGTTAAGTGCGACTGAGATCAGGAAAATGTAAAGCGTAATGCTGAGCGTATGCCTGATCGATGAAACGAAAATCCCCTTCTCACAGTCACAGTGCTCAGCCTCGCAGATCCCGTGGATTCCCGCGCCAATCTTCCTGACATTCAGGCTGCGGAACAGAAAATCCACTACAAAGCCCGCAATCACGCCATATACCACCTTGATCGCAAGGATCCGGAGGATCAGGCCAACGTCAACCTGCTTCGACAGGAAGATCGGCAGCATCTCATCAGAAGTTGACAAAAAGACCGCGATCAAAGTTCCTCCCGTGATGACCCGCCCGGCATACAGGCTTGCAGCCGCGGCCGAAAAGCCGCACTGCGGAAATGCTCCCAGAAGGCCGCCGGCAAGAGGCCCGAACTTATCCGCGCGCCGGATCGCCGCCCTTGTACGGTCACTTGTATGATGTTCGATATATTCCATCACCAGGTAGGTGAGAAATAAAAAAGGCACCAGCCGGACTGTATCCAGTAATCCGTCCAGTATCGCATCCCAGATTCCAGCCATCCTGTCTGCTCCTGTCCTCCGCTCCTGTCCCGAAAACGCCGCTTTTTTGTTTTGTTCCGATATTGAGTATAACATTCCTGTCAAGAAAAAAGGCCATGTGCGCTTTCGCCACATGGCCCTGGTTACAAAACAAAAAGCGATTTCTGCGCAGGTTCTCAGACAAGCGGATACTTCTTTGTGATGCCTGCCACGATACTGCGGCAGTATTCTGCTTTCGCTTCTCCTTCTTTGATCACCGTCGCGATCGCCTCTGCGACCTGGTCGAAATCATCTTCTTTCAGTCCGCGGGTCGTGGCTGCAGGTGTCCCGAGGCGCAGTCCGCTCGTCACAAACGGAGACTCCGGCTCCCCTGGCACTGTGTTCTTATTCGCCGTGATCCCGACCGCATCCAGCTGTGCCTCGACCTCCACGCCGGTTCTTTTCCAGGAACGCAGGTCAACAAGCATCAGATGGTTATCGGTTCCTCCGGAAACCAGATCGATTCCTCTCTGCGTCAGGCCTGCTGCCAGCGCTTTCGCATTCTTAATGATCTGCTCACAGTAATCTTTGAACGCCGGCTGCAGTGCTTCCTGGAAACATACTGCCTTCGCGGCAATCACATGCTCCAGAGGTCCACCCTGCGTGCCCGGGAAGACTGCCCGGTTCAGCTTATGCTCTTTTCCAAACTCCTCGGAGGAAAGGATCATCCCGCCCCGCGGCCCGCGCAAGGTCTTATGGGTCGTTGTCGTCACAACATGCGCGTAGGGGAACGGGCTCGGATGAAGGCCCGTCGCAACGAGTCCTGCAATGTGGGCAATGTCCGCCATCAGGTAGGCGCCTACCCGGTCTGCGATCTCACGGAAACGCTTGAAATCAATCGTCCTGGCATAGGCGCTGGCTCCGCAGATGATCAGCTTCGGCCGGCACTCGAGTGCGATGCGCTCCACTTCATCATAATCAATCACCCCGTCCTTCGTCACGCCATATGCGACCGGATTGAAATACAGTCCCGAAAAATTGACAGGGCTTCCGTGGGAAAGGTGGCCTCCCTCAGAAAGATTCATTCCCATGAAGGTATCGCCAGGCTGAAGCAGTGCCATCTCAACTGCCATATTGGCCTGCGCGCCTGAGTGAGGCTGAACATTCGCCCATGTGCATCCAAACAGCCTCTTTGCCCGCTCCCTGGCAATATTCTCCACCTCGTCCACGACACTGCAGCCGCCATAGTAGCGATGTCCGGGAAGCCCCTCTGCATATTTATTCGTCAACGGGCTGCCCATCGCAGCCATCACTGCATGAGAAACCCAGTTTTCGGAAGCAATGAGCTCAATGTGGCTGTTCTGCCTGGCTGTCTCCGCCTCTATGGCAGCAGCGATCTGCGGATCTTCTCTGCGCACTTCTTCAATTGAGTACATAGCGTATGTTCTCCTTTCCTGCGGCTGAGGACAAGCCTGTTTTCAAAAAACCGCGGCAACGGTTCAGCAATCTGTCTCATCTGATCCGATCCTCACCCATGATGATCATAAAAGCTTTTGATTCCGAGGTGAATCATATACGGAAACAACTGTCTGAGTCAATGCATGGATACAGAAAAAATGTGCACGGCTTCCCCGATCCGCGCTATACTTGATGCACAATGAACCAATGCTGCAAATCGTCCGCTGGCCGGCCCGCCTGCTGGCCTGCGGGAAATGGCTCGTAAAAAAGATCTGATGCCAGGAGGCAGAAACGATGGAAAATGAACAGAAGCAGTTTCAGAACCGGATCCGTGAGCTCGAGGAAACGTCCTGGCAGGAGTCCCGTTGCCTGTTTACCGGCTTTTTGAATGAGGCAGAGTATGCCGACGTGCTCGCCCTGGGATCTCCCGCATGCGGAATGAAACCCTTCGGAGGGTTCGAAGGGGCTGCCCGCGTCATGATCCGGTTCGGAGATCCCGAGGTGCTTGGATATGAGGAGCCATTTCCTATCACGATCCTGTGCGTCACTCCGCTGATGGACAAATTCGCGGATGCCCTGACCCACAGGGATTTCCTCGGAGCGATCCTGAACCTGGGGATCGAGCGGAGGGTGATCGGCGATATCCTGGTGGATTCCCCGACGGCCTATGTGATGTGTGAATCCCAGATGGCAGGCTTCATTGCAGATAACCTGACCCGCGTCAGGCACACTGCAGTGCGTGCCGCGATCACCGCTTCGCTTCCTGATCAGGTCAGGCCGCGCCTCGCTTCGCAGGAGATTCAAGTCAGTTCAAACCGGATCGATGCGGTGATCGCACAGGTATACCATCTCTCCCGTTCCGGCTCGCAGGAGCTCATGGCCGGAAAGCAGGTTTATATCAATGGACGGACAGTCGAAAACTCCTCCCGTGAGCTGCACGAAGGGGACGAGGTCTCCGTCCGGCACCAGGGGAAATTCCGGTATCAGGGCTCCGTCCGGCAGACCCGGAAGGGAAAGCTCTGCGTCCTGATCGAGCGCTACATCTGATGAATTGATGAATGCTGCATGTGAATGACGCGTGTGAATGATACGTGTGAATGATGCGTGTGAATGATACGCAGGAAGCGGAAACGGTATGACAATAGGTTAGATCGATATCCGTCCGGCGATTGCTGTCACCAGGATCGCCGTCAGGTTTGCGCCGACATGGCAGCTGACCGGCTCCAGGAGCCCTCCGCTCCTGATGCGCAATGCCTGCAGAAGCAGGCCTGCAGGAAAGGCGTAAAGCATCTGAAGCACATTCCCGTGCCAGAGCGCAAACAATGCGGCCGTGGCAACAGCCGCAGCGCGGCAAGGCAAAAAGCGCCCCAGAAGGCCATAGAGCAGCCACCTGAACAGGATCTCTTCCCCAACCGGGCTCACAACACCATATAAGGCAAGCTGCACCGGCAGAGAACGGGAAAACATTTCTTCCTGCGCCTGTGAGGGAAACAGCTTCTCCAGCCCGAGCGAAGAAGACAGAATGCCCCAGGCGGCCGCCATCAATGCGCCCGTCAGAAAGGCAAGGAGCAGGGACGAAAAATCCCATGTCCTTCTCCCTCCGGCTGTGTTTTGTCCTCTTCCTGCATCCATGCTCCCCACGCATCCTTTGAAGCTGCCCCGTTTCAAGCCACACGCTTTATTCTATCCATCCGCCCTTCCTGTGTCGAGCCTGTGCCTGCCTCCTCCTGTACCGATACAGGAAAAACAGCCCGAGGGCAAGGACAAGGATGGCAGCAGCCGCAATCCCCGCAAGGATCCGTCCTATCCTGTTGTTCCCCTCCTTCCTGACATTCCCGCTTTTCCTGTCATTCTTCTCTCCCTGCTGTGCCTGCAGCGTGGAAGGCTGTGCCCTGGCAGCTTCTGCCCTCACAGTCCGGATGGAGGATCCGCCTGACGGAGCCCAGGATGTTTTTAGCTGCTGCATGTTTCCAGTTAAGATCGGATACCATGCCGCAAACCATTTTGATACCCTTGCCTGATCCAATATCCTGGCCATTCCCACCCGCACATCGGCCATCTGCTGGGCACTGAGCCTTACTTTCCGGTAATCCTCCGCCTCCTGCGGGTCTTCAGATGAAATGTAGACAGGGATCTCCGCCGACCAGGTTTCATTTCCTGCCTTATCCCGTACATGTACCTGGACTGTCTGCCATGCATCCTTTTCCGGCAGCTTCAGCTTGATGATTCCATTTCCTTCCTCCAGCTGAGGAGCCTTCCATTTTCCAAGGCTCATGGCATCCACGTAGATCTCTGCCTCATCCAGCACCAGGTTGTCCCGCACTTCTATGACAGCTGTCACTTCCTTTTCCTGATATCTCCCTTCCGCCTGAATCCCGGACACCAGGCATTCCGGCTCCGTCCTGTCAATCGCGAACCGTACAGGCAGCCGCTGTGCCAGGCTGTCGGAAGAATTGCCTGCCTGATCCGTTGTCAGGAGCATCACCTCATATACCCCGTCTTTTTCAAAGCAAGAGGCAGGGACTGTGTAGGAATACCTGGCTGTCCCTTTTTCATTCCTGTCCAGATTCACTGCAAGGCCCGCGCCCTGGCGAAGCTCTTTCAGGTGCTCCCCGCAGCGAAGCAATACCCTTGCCGAGGGAACCTGACTCAGATTGGTCTCAAGAAAAGTGACATCAAAAGGCCTGGTATGATAATAATCCTTCAGCTTTCCGCGGGTTGCTTCCGAAAGAGCATAAGAGGAGCCAAACCGGTTTACGGAAAATGAAACCTGCTTTTTCGCGGTATTTCCTGCCCGGTCTGATGCCGAAACAATCAGGCGGTATACCGCATCCGCTTCCTTCTGTCTCGGAAAATCATCAAATATGAGTGTTTCACCATCCTCGGATTCCTCTGTTTTCCGCGCGTTTGGTATGATCCCTCCATCCTCTGCCAAAAGCTCCGCGCTCAATGACCCCGTAAGGAAGCACGGATCCTCACACTGCACCCGGATCCGGAGGCTGGATGCATTGGCGCTTCCCTCCTCCACTCCTGAAACAGTGATCCTGGGCGCATCAGAGTCAATCACAAAAACAGGGCTTTGGGAGAGCTGCGTATTTCCGACCAGATCCCTGGTCTCAACCTCCACCTGGCAGATCCCCGTATCGCTCAGGCCAACCTTCACATTC
The DNA here is from genome assembly GCA_946405675.1 of uncultured Clostridia bacterium. Lineage (GTDB taxonomy): Bacteria > Bacillota > Clostridia > Lachnospirales > Lachnospiraceae > Porcincola. The sequence goes on along the minus strand of CAMJIC010000005.1, from coordinate 6,559 downwards.
TGCGGGATATTCTTCCATTCGGAAACAGATGTCATCCATGATGTGCCGCGCATTGCCTGATGAACATTTTCCCGGCTTACCGGCCCTGACAGGACACGATACCTGACTGACTCAAGCCCGCTGATTTCATCCTCTCCGGCCATGATGAGTACGGATGCCCCGGCCCTTCCGAACATCATCCCGCCCTCCTGGCGTATGCCATTCACGGAAGTATCCGCTTTCGGCGCGCTGCCGTCCACACGATAGGACACCGCTGCATCCAGAGAATCCGCTGCAAGCGTCCCGTCCTTTCCCCGTTTTTCCAGATGGAACACAAAGCTCCCATCCTGGCTGATATTTATCTCCCTCTTTCCGGTGTTATACCCCTGGCCAGGCAGCGGGCCGGCATACAGGGAAGATCCGGCCCGGACGATCCATGCATCCTCCCCTTCCTTCCTGCAGGCTCCTTCCTCACCCTTCACTTCAAAATGGATGCCGCTTTGGATCGGTGCCCGTTCGATGCGCACACAGCCTCCGGTCAGACCCTGGGAGCCAGAATCACAGCAGAATTCATAATTATCAGTTGCGCTGCCCATGATCCGCCCGCTCCCATCCCGCTTCAGAATCAAGGCATGTTTGTATTTCCGGGTCTTGATCTTACCTGTTTTCAGCTGTTCCTGCGTGTCATAGATCGGGCTCCATTGCTCCAGTACCGTCGGATCCACATCAAGGACGGGCATTTCGAAGCCTTGCGGGACGATTTCCTGCCCGGAAGAATCCCGCACAAAACCATGCACCTCAATACAGCCATCCTCCTCCATCCGTATGTGCTCCAGATCCGCCGGATCTCCATACCGCTTTGTCCCGTCCGGAATACGGATCCTGATGGGCGCCTTCTTCACGTTCACCCACAGATCCGGGGACGTTGTCTTCTCATCCAGACGCACATGATCCGGGCTTTCCGTATACAGAAGAAAGCTGCACACGACCTTTCGCTTCCCCGCATCCGGGCTGTCAAGATGTGCACTCCCTGCAACCGTATACGCAGGTACGTTCTCCTCCTGATCCGGGCTGTCTGGCCGATCATGCTCAGAAGCTGCCCCTCCTGCCGATCCGCCTTCAGATGGCTTTGATAAAGCCCGGTCAGCTGCCCCGGTCTCCCCGGGAAGGGGACGGATCATTGTGCGGAACGTGATCTCGATGCGATCCGTTCCGTCATAGACCCTGCCTCCATCCGGAAGGCTGACAGCGACATCCTGTATGCTCACCAGATAGTCTCTGCGTGGCCACTTCGGCCTTTCCGTTTCTGACTCCTGTATCTTCCCGCTTTCCGTGGGAGGTTCCCTCTCCGAACCGGATTCCCTTTCAGAAGGAACCTCACTCTCCTGGGCCGATCCGCTTTCGGAAGAAGACTCGCTCTGTTCCTCGCTCCCGCCTTCGGATGAGGACTCACTCTGTTCCTCGCTCCCGCCTTCGGATGAGGACTCGCTCTGTTCCTCGCTCCCGCCTTCGGATGAGGACTCACTCTGTTCCTCGCTCCCGCCTCCGGAGGAGGACTTACTTTGATTTCCGCTCCCGCCTCCGGAGGAGGACTCACTTTGATTTCCGCTCCCGCCTCCGGAGGATGATTCACTTTGATTTCGCATCCCGTCTCCGGAGGCGGGTTCACTCTGATCTTTGCTTTTGCATTCAGATGAGGACTCGCTCTCAGAGCATGCTCCCTGCCGGGAGGAAGCTTTGGTATTGCCTGCTTCGGAGATGGAATGATAACCCATGTTCATGATCAGGAGAAATACAGCCATGGCGGTACATACCGCCCTAAACCAGGCAATGATCACACATCGGATGATCGAGCGTACCGCTGACTGCTTTGTACAGGAAAAGGAATCTATGATCTCTGTATTCCCTTTTCTTCCCATGCCTTTTCTGCCGCCCTGTTTTCTGAAACACTTCATGCCACATCCTCCTTTACTGTATTGTGTATTGCTTCCAGCGCAGCCCCGGCTGCATGTGTAATATCCTCTATGATCTGTCTGCCCAACACTTCCTGCGCTGCCGGAATTTCAATCTCTTTTGCATAGGATTCCAGTTCCCGTATCCTTGCGGTCTGCTCTTTGCCATCAATGCCTCCCCTGACAAGATCACCGGCAAGAAATGTCAGGGAATTCAATGCCTCCCTGCAGAATTTCAGCTGCATCACCGGATCCTTGATCCCATTGCCATCCCTGCTCTGGATCAGTACCTGCTCGATATCCTGCCAGTACAGGACACTGCCCTGACCCGACGCTTCCTCATCCGGCGTCTGGAGCTTCTCCCAGACGCTTCCCATCTCCAGATAAAGCGCAGCCTGCTGCCTCAGTTCATCCGGGCAGGAAGATGGCTTGTGATCATCATCCGCCGCGTAAGCTGCCGCCTTTTCAAACCATCCAAGCGCGATCCTCCTGCGATCCTCTCTGGGGCAGCTGTACCAGTATGCCAGTCCGATCTGATAAACCGTTTCCAGATAAGCATCCGGCACTGTCTCCAGCAATTCTTCGTAGGTCTGCCCGGTTCCGGGACGGACTGTGTGGAGGATATCTCTCAGGAATCGTTCTTCCTCCTCGGAAAAGATTCCGTCGATCTGCACGTCAGAAAGATATTTCAGGTAAACCCCGCTGCGGCAAGGTTCCAGAAACACTGCTTTTTTATAGTATTCCCTGCTCTCTTCCACGCTTACCACGCCCGCCTCCTTGATCAGCTTGTCATAGTCCCAGGATTCATCCGCGGACAGGTCAAGGACAGATGGCAGAATCTGCAGGCACAGAGCAGCAGCAGGAAGCGCAACTGCCAGGGAGCCCAGCAGCCGGACTCTTCCCTTCTCATGCCTTTCCTTTTTCCTCATGCGTGCCAGCGCAGCCTTCAAAGAAACCGCATCCTGAAACCGGTCTGCAGGATCCGCCTCCAGGCAGCGCCGGATCAGATCCGACATTTCCCTCGTGCAATTCGGGACACTGCTCAGACGCATCGCAAAAGACCACTTCTTGCCTGTACTCATCCGGTAAAGTGTCGCGCCCAGCGCGTATATATCCGTCCTGACATCCGGTAAAGAGCCTGATATCTGGTACTGTTCCGGCGCGGCATACCCCTCCGTCCCCATCCGCTTCACCTGGGTCTTCTCCTTCCATGCAGACCCAAAGTCAACAAGCTTGATCAGCCCGTCCGGCCTGCGGATCAGATTGGACGGCTTGATGTCCAGATGGCACACTGGCGGATCCCTGCCCTCCAGGTAGCACAGGGTATCGGCTACCTGCTCCGCCACATCCATCACCTCCATGGCGGAAAGCACGCGGCCATTCTTCAGCTTACGATCCAAAGGAATCCCTCTGACATGCTCCATGACCAGCCACACATATTCCTGATCCATAATGACATCGATGATCTGCGGCAGATGGCGGTTCTTCAGCCGTTTCATCATCTGTAATTCATGGCAGACGGAAGCATCCGGGCTATCTCTTTTCTCAGCATTCCGCTTCGCAACCGGTTTGCTTCGTGCGTCAGCTGCCTCCCCTGCATCCGGCGGCAGCGGTATCTCTTTGGCTTCTTCCGGTTCCCTGGTTCCTGCCGGTGCCTGCCCGATGCGGATCTCCTTGATCGCCCAGAACATCTCGGTCTGCAGATGGATCGCAAGGAACACGCTTCCTTCCCCGCCTTCTCCGAGGCGTTTTACCAGTCTGTATTTTCCTGCCAGGATGTCTCCCACCTGCATGCTGATCTACCTCCTTCTGAACAGCTCCTGAAAATGCAAAAAGAGACCCACGGAATGTGAGTCTCTTCAAGTCTGATTTTATTCCATTCTGTTTCCGGGAGCAATTGACGCTGTTGCCAAAATTAACCGGATGCAGGAGGCGGAATCTCCGTCATTTCATGCAGTTACTTATGCATGAGTTGCATGAGAAGTTTCCTGGCAGGTACCTCTTTGGCCTGCTCAGTCCAGGCCCGCGAAAGGATTGTCCGGATCGATCCAGTCCTGGCGGAAATTTGCTGCCGCCAGCGGGTCATCCTCCTCAAAACGTCCTCCGGCTGTTTTCATTTCCCCTTCCTGCGCCGCAAAAGCCGATTCCTGTGACGGATCCTGTGATTTGTCTTCCGCAGCCGTGCAAAGGTACAGATTCAGGCTGGTATACCGTTTTGCCTCAGTCGTATTGTCGATCATCTCATTCATGACCTCCGGATCCCCGATCAGCACCACCAGCTGTTTCGCACGCGTAACCGCCGTGTACAGAAGGTTCCGGTTCATGAGCATCCTGGGGCCGCGCAGAAGGGGGATCACCACCGCCGGGTACTCGCTTCCCTGCGCCTTGTGGATCGTCACCGCATAACAAAGCTCCAGCTGGTCGAGCTCGTCAAATTCATACTCCACAAACCGCCCTTCATCAAACTCGACCGTCATCTTTTCCGACAGAGCGCTGATGCTGCGCAGGATTCCCATGTCGCCGTTGAAGACGCCCTGTCCGGTGTCGATCACTGCGCCATGCCTGCCCCGTGCTGTCCACTCGATCTGATAATTATTGCGCACCTGCATCACCCTGTCGCCCTCGCGAAACAGTGTATCTCCCCTGCTGTGCTCTTCCTTCCCCGCGGAGGCAGGGTTCAGGTAAGCCTGCATCGTCTTGTTCAGGTTCGCAACACCCAGCACCCCTTTTTTCATCGGTGCCATCACCTGGATATCCGCACCCGCAACCTTCAGGTAACGGGGCAGGTTGTCCCGCACCAGCTTGATCGCGGTTCCGATGATCGTACCCGGATCCATTTCCCGTATAAAAAAGAAGTCCGGGCTCTTGTTGCTGAGCACAGGATGGATGCCCTCATTGATCTTATGTGCATTTACCACGATGTCGCTCTGAAGCGCCTGCCTGAAAATGCGCTTGAGCGTCACGGTGGGGATCTTCCCCGAGGCAATCATGTCTCCCAGCACACGCCCCGGCCCGACACTGGGCAGCTGATCCGCATCTCCCACCATGATCAGCCGCGTCCCCGGGACGATGGCCTTCAGCAGCGACTGGAACAGGAAAATGTCTACCATCGACATCTCATCGATGATGATCACATCCGTTTCCAGCGGGTCGTCCATATCCTTGTTGAAGATCAGCGTTTCCTCCGGATCCCCGCTCACCTCCAGAAGCCTGTGGATGGTGCGTGCATCCCTCCCTGTCGCCTCCTTCATCCGTTTCGCGGCCCGCCCGGTGGGGGCTGCAAGCTCGATCTCAAGCCCTTCCTCCTCGAACACCCGGATCATGGTATTGATCGTCGTGGTCTTCCCCGTGCCCGGACCACCGGTCAGGATCAGCAGCGTGCTTCTCTGTGCTTCCACAACTGCGTCGAGCTGGCGCTCATCCAGTTCATAGCCTGAAGCGGAAGCCGCTTCGACAGCCTTTCTTCTGGCATCCTCAACGCTGCACTCCACCTGGAGGTTATGCTCCAGCAGCATAGCGGCCACTCTGGTCTGGGTGTAGAATGCCCTGGACGTATAGACCCTGCTCTCCCCTTCTTCCATCTTCAGGATGACCTTCTTCTGCACAGCAAGATCCAGGATTCCCGCGCCGACCGGATCCCCTATGCCCTTCAAAGCCTCCGGGACAAGCTCTGGTTCCTCCTCCGCTTCCCACTGCCCTCCCAAAGGCATGGAAAGGCCGATCAGGGACTGGGTCCGCCGGATCAGAAGATCCCTTGGCAGAAAAAGGCTGCCCTCACCGGACGCGATTTCCAGCGCATAGAGGATCGCGCTTTCCACACGGAACCTGGAGTCCACCGGGATGCCGGCCTTTCGCGCAATCTCATCGGCCGTCCGAAAGCCGATCCCTTTCATCTCCTCCGCCAGGCGGTAAGGATTTTCCTTCAAAATCTGATAAATATCCGGGCCATACTGCTTCCAGATCTTCAGCGCAAGCGTATTGGGGATGTTGTATCTGGAAAGAAAGAGGATACCGTCCCGCTGATCCCGCTTTTCATAAAGCTGCTTTGCGATCTCACGGGCCTTTTTGGGGGAAATGCCCTTGATCTCTGCAAGGCGTTCCGGGTCTTCCTCCAGGACATGGAAGGTTTCGCTTCCAAACCGCTTCACGATCCGGTGGGCAAGGGCCTGCTTGATGCCCTTGATCATTCCCGATCCCAGATAGCGTTCAATGGCTTCCGTATCCTCCGGCCTTTGGATCTCAAAAGAGGAAATCTTAAACTGATCCCCATAGATATGGTGGGAAGTCCAGGTTCCTTCCAGATCCAGAAGCTCCCCCTCCCCCACCTCCGGCAAGGCACCGACTGCGGTAAATGCACTGTCCAGCCCCTGCTTCTCCCGCTCCGGATCCGACAGGGTCAGTACGGTGTATCCATTTTCCTCATTCCGATATGTGATATGCTCAACGTAGCCTCTTACCGTTTCCATGCTCTCTTCATCCGTTTGAAGCTGACATCCTCATGCAAAAGCTGCAGGGTTCTTCCCTGCAGCTCCATCCTTCCGGAACTGTTCATCGTCAATGATGCAGGTTGCGCGGGATCTTCATACGAAGAAAAATCCTGATAGCTATTCAGCACCCTCCATCGCTCA